>CAMPIC010000248.1 GCA_946886185.1 uncultured bacterium | reverse complement strand
GCCCATGAAGGAACCGGCTCTCGCCTCGATCCAGAGCGACGGCGTCGATCCCGGCACGATCGAACGACGCGAGCAGCAACTCGGTCAGACGGCGTGCGGCCGACGGAGTGTCTCGGAGGGGAACCTCGCCCGACGGGAGAAATCCCCCGGTATCAAACAGGAGGGTGAGTGCGGTTCCATGATTGCGGTGCGCCTCGCGAAAGAATCCAACGCGCCGAGCGAGTCCGCCCCACGGCTGCTCCGGGCAACTGCACGGAGCCAGATTCCCTTGCGTCTCGCCGACGTACAGGATCACGAGTGTGTCGCTCGGCGCGGCGCGCGTCCCGTGCGCCGGGCTCGATTCAGACGAAGAGACGATCGCGGTGAGTTCGGTCGCGGTGGGTTCGGTCGCGATGGGTTCGGTCGCGGTGGGTTCGGTCGGGATGAGTTCGGTCGGGATGAGTTCGGTCGCGATGGGGGGCGTGTGCAAGAGGGTGACGCCGGGCTCGGTGGCCTCGGCATCGGTTGCAATACTCAGTGAGGTGAGCAGAGCCAGGATCAAGCCGACAATCAGCGCAACTCGACACCGTCTACGAGCTGAATCCTCGTGCTCAGGACATACACGTCCCCGACGGCACACCGAACCACCTGCTCCGAGGACGCGCAACCGCCGCCAACAGGCCGCCGGCAGATGCACCGTCCCTATGCGCCGCATCGGTCCACTCCGACACTCCGCACTACCGACACTCCGCATTACCCGGCACTCCACGGCTCCCGTCGAACCACATCACTGAGCCCACCACCATCCGCGCCGATCGACAAAACACCCCGCATACGGCTTCCGGCATCCCACCTCGGATCCGCGGACGTTGAACCGCCCTTACGGCAGCACCTCCGTCTCGGATCCGCGGACGTTGCACCCGCCCTTAGGACAGCACCTCCGCCTCGGATCGTGGACGTGGAGCCCGCCCTCACGGCAACAACCCCGCCTCGGATCCGCCCACGTTGCACCCGCCGTTACGGCAGCACCTCCGCGTTGAAGACGCGGATATCGTCGAAGCGGCCGGCGGCGGCGCGGGAGGTGAGGCCGACCTTGCCAGTGCTCCACATGGAGCCGTCGGTTACGTCGATGACGAGATCGCAGTCCAGATACACCCGAACTCGGTTGCCTGTGACCACGGCGCGGAGGGTGTACCAGGTGTTGTCGACGAGGTTGGCGAAGTACACGCCGGTCTGGACGAAGGTTCCGCTCTGCACGCGCGCGGCGCGCACCTTGTCGTCGTCGGTGCGAATTCCGACGAGATAGTAGTTGCTGCTGTTCTGATAACGGAACACCAGATAGACGGAGTGAGTCGACCCGCCGCTCGCGAATACCTTCGCCTCCATGGTGGTGTTGCTGATACCGGAAGAGGAATGAAGAATGATGTGGTTTCCGCTGGTCGAGCTCTGATTGAGCTCTCCGTTGGTGACGAACCACGTGCCCGTTACGGGCGACCAGCCGGAGTAGTCACCGTCGTCGAAGGCGTCGAAGATGAGCGCGTCTCGACCGGTGCCGGCTGCGCTGCAGGTTCCTTGATCCGCGCGGAAGTCCATGGTCACCGGCCGGTCCCGAATGTCTCCTCCGAAGAGCAGTTGGAGCGGCTCACCGTCCTCGGGCAGGGTCCAGTTGGGAATCTGCACAGGATCGATGCGGACCGTGGTTCCGCTGCTCACGGGCCCGATGTTTCCGTCGTCGCCCGCCGAACCGTCGTGCGACCAGATCTTGACGAGCGGTCGGCCGAACCAGACCTCTCGGAGCAGCTGCGCTCCGGTCCACGTCGGCGTGATCTCGTTCAACGTCTCTCCGGCGGAGTTCTCCGTGTAGAGCTCCAAGTTCAACTGATGGTCGCTCGCGCCCGAGACCGCCCAGGCAATGCAGTTGGAGTTGATCTGACATGGCGTGCAGACCGTGGAGCCTGATCCCTGGGGCGATGCTTCGCTCTCGTTGGCCGGGGAACACTGATCGAACGTCTTCACCTCGATGTAATAGTTCTGGCACGTCGGGAGTCCGGTCAGATCGAACCGGCAGATGTCCCCGACGGTGACGTCGGCCGCGAGCACTTCCACCGGGCTCGACCCCTGTTCGGCGTCGTCGCCGTCATAGGGTCCGTCCGAGGCATGTCCGTAGTAGATCCGGTATCCCTTGACGTCACAGTCGACGTTGTTCGCTGGCCATTCCAGCGCGAGCCGGTCGTCGTAACTCACCACGGTCAAGGTGGAGGGGCGGGACGGAGGGGACGCGTCGCACGGCGCGGAGGTGAAGATGTTCTGTTCCTGGCCGGCGCAGAAGTCGCCCAGATGTCCACACGCGTCGACCGCCTGCACGTTCACGAAGTATGTCGTGCAGGTCACCAGGTCGCTCAGGACCGCGGAGCTGGATTCACCGTCCACCTCCACGTAATAGTCGGTCGAGCCGGAGACGCTGTCCGCGTAGACGCGATAGCTGGCGATGTCTTCGGGAAGAAGGGGCGACCCATCCACGCGCGTGGCCGGCGGAGTGAACGTGACCACGACCTCCCCCTCGTTGCTCGTGAGGGAGAGCGAAATGCCGCTCGGACAGGAAGCGAGTGCCGGGAGGGTGCCGTCGACTTCGTTGGAGGGATCTCCTTCGTTGCCGCACGCCTCTGCCGCCACCAAGTAATAGAACTGTCCACAGCCCCCAGGCGGGCCCGGATCCGTATACGTGGTCGTGTATTGGACCGAGGCGACATAGGTGTCGACGGAGGGCGTGAAACCGGACGTCTCGGAACGATAGATGTTGTACGTGACCGGTGTCCCGATCGTGGTGTCGTCCGTGAATTGGGTCACGGCGTTCCAGGCGAGCGTGACGCCGGCTCCCGTCACCGCGGTGAGGTTCTGGACCTGCTTGGGAATCAGGGTGGAGGTCAGCACGGCCTGCCGGGTGCAGAGGTAGCTCTCCACGCCGGAACGGCTGACGCAGCTCACACCGAGATAATACGGAGTGCCCGGATCCAGCCCGTTGATGGTCCACTGGTTGATCGTGCGCGCGAGCCGGGTATACAGGCTCATGTCATCCGGATCGGTCCCGAAGTAAAAGTTGAAATGGCTGATATCGCCGAGCGGGAGATCGGTCCCGTCGGTATTGGTGGTCGGAGTCGCCCAATCCACCGTGGCCGATTCGCAGTTCGGATAGACCGGTCCCGTGCATGACGGAGTCGACGGCCGGCTGCGCGCGGGCGAGAGCGGAAGGTTGCGCGGATAGATGGTGGACGAGAGAGTGATCTCCGGATACTCGCCGTTCATCGCGCGCGCCGCCGTGGTCGTGAGATCCACGTAGATTTCGCCCACCTGCTCCGGCTGCGGAACCGGATTGGCCAGCTCCACGCCGCTCCCGTTGAACCACCGGAAGCTCAGATCCGACACCCCGTAGCTCTGCGGCGAAGAGATCAGGACGACCCCGCCGCTGTCCGCGATGACCCGCATGAGCAGGGTGTCATTCGGATTGTCGGTGTCCGGGTCGCCGTCCTGGCTGAGGAAGTAGGAGATGAACTCGGCCCCGGTATGCTCGGGCATGATGTCGGCCACGAAGGTGACCGATTCGGGTCCGGCATACTCGATCGAAGGTTGCGTCGGATCCTTTCCGTAGCTGACCTGCCGCAGATCGTCGGACAGCGACTGAATGCCCACGCGACCGTTCTGCTGCATGTCGACCAGGATCTTGTTCCGCGTATAGCTCGCCTGCCCGGCCGAGAGCATCTGGAAGAGCGCCGTGGAAACGACTCCGGTGATCATCACGACCACCATCACTTCCACGAGCGTGAATCCCGCGCTGTTTTTACGATGCATCGCCGTCATCTCCTGCGGCCGGGCCCAAAACTCTCCGGCAAAGGGCTGCTCGATGTGAGCGCTCGGTGGCTCTCAGTGGGACATGAGGACGGTGGCTCGGCCGGTCCGCACCACCGAGAGCCGCGCGGTGTCGCCATGGGCGCTCACGATGGTCACCAAGGCGGGGGAGTCGTCGTCATCGATCGTGCCCCGGGTTTCGAAATGGACGAGGGACTCCCCCTCGCGCCCACCGATGTCCGTTTCGATCTCTTCGACTCCCTCGATGGAGTACGTCTCGTCGGGATCCATCGTCCAGGTCGAGTCGTTGTCCTGCCGTTCGAAGTAGTAGGAGCGGTCTTCGATTTCGAAGGTCATGCGGTACGGAACACGCTTGCTCACCGCGAGCTGCCGCGCCGCTTGCATGCGCGCCGAGAGCTGCCGTGCGGCTCCTTCGGTGCGGCTGCGCGCGTTGCGCTCGTTCAAGCTCGGAACCGCCGTGGCGAGGAGAATCCCCATCACGACCAGCACGACCATGATTTCGATGAGACTGAACCCCGCGTTTTCGCGAAGCCATGGGCGCATCCAGTCCGTCGTGCTCGTCACGCGCGGGTGATCAGAATCGACCGTCGTCTTCCGCGCCGCATCCGCCACGGTCGCATTTTCGTGACGCGGGTTCATTCGGGGAGGTGCTCCGACAGCTCGGAATGCGTTTCGAAAATCTCCGTCCACGAGACGTCCTTCCACAGGTTGAGCGGAACCGGGAAACAGGGGGGCGGAAACTCGGTGATGTCGAGGTCGCCGTTGTACCGGCGCGTGGGCCCATCGGCGTTGGTGATCACTCCGCTGTTGTTCCAAGGAACCGCGTTTCCTCCGGTGCGGGTGATGATCGGACCGTTGATGTTGAGCACCCAGGTGGCCGACGTGGGCGCCGCCTCATTCCATCCGGTGCCCGGAATCGGGTCGTGGTTCGGGTTCTCTCCTTCGATTCCATCCAGGTCGAGATCGAGCGGCCCGACCAGCACGGAAGGATGATCCAATTCGCTCGTTCCTCCGGTCCCCGCCCAGTTCGACGTCCGGGAAAGCAGGGCGGCGTCCACGCGCAGGACGCGCGGACAACCCAGCCCCATGTAGACGGCCGACTCCGCGACGATGCCGATGTTGACCGGATCGCCCGAGCCGTCCGCGTTGCGCGTCACCGGGTCGAACCCGAAATGTCCCGTCTCGATGTTGTTCTTGACCGTGGCGATGGTGGTTCCGAAGCAGGTGACGTGATGGGCGGAAATGCCGTCCATCGTGCCTCTCATCTTCGCCTCGCCTTCGAAGAAGATGATCCCGTTGAACTCGCTGTTCCGCATGGTGAGTCCGGTGACGCGGTTGATCACCGGATTGCCGCCGTAGGTGATCACGGTGTCGGGAGCTTCCAGAGTCGTGTTCATGAAGTCGAAGCGGTCGAAGACGAGCACGTCCCGGTCCGCCCCCGCCTGCGCGTCCAGGGAGAGCGGATCATTCGAGGCGGTGGCCGCCGCGGTCAGATTCATCCAGATGCCGAC
>CAMPIC010000247.1 GCA_946886185.1 uncultured bacterium | reverse complement strand
GCGAACCGATTCCGGCGGAGCGCGCCTCACACCCGGGAGAGCATCGCGTTCGCATTCGCGCGGCCAACCGCGACCTCAATCGCGATCGCGACTTCGTCTGGATTCCCGAGTCCACCATCGCGAGCCGTTCCCGCCCGGCGTCGGCTCTGCTCATCGAGCGCCAGGAGTATGGACCGTTCATCGGATTCCTCGACGCCTACCTCCGAGACGGAAGTGTCGCTGCGGAGGGCGATGACGCGGCCCGGATGCTGAGAGAGAGGCGACGAGAGGTCACGGAGATGCGCGATCGCATTGGCCGCTTGGCCCGCCGAGACGTCGGAGCGATCAACCGACAGCTCGAAGACGCCCGCATCGAGCTTCGCTCCATCGAGCGCGCCCACCCTTCGCCGGCGCAGGCGGAACAGAGCCGCGTCTCGCAGATCGAGTCCGAGATCGAATCGCTGGAAGGGCAGTACGAGGGAATCAGTGGGCAGATCGCTTCTCTCCGGGAGCAGCTCGATCGCGAACAGATTCGCCTCCGCACCGGCGACGGCCGGAGCACCACTATGAATGCGGCGGACGTCTATCGCGTGGTCGAAGCCAACCGGTTGAACGTCCTCGAGAAGCTGGGCGTGTATCTCGCCCGCCTGTGGGAATTCCTGAGCACCGCTCCCCGGGAGGCGAATCTCGAGGGAGGCATCCTCCCCGCGATCTTTGGGACGGTGATGATGACCCTGCTCATGACCATCGCGGTGGTTCCACTCGGCGTGATTGCGGGGCTCTATCTGCGGGAGTATGCGCGGCAAGGGCGTCTCGTCCGCATCGTGCGGATCGCGGTCAACAATCTGGCGGGAGTGCCGAGCATCGTCTTCGGGATCTTTGGCCTCGGCTTCTTCATCTACACCATGGGAGGCGCGATCGATGCGGCCTTCTATCCCGAGGCGCTCCCCACTCCCACGTTCGGAACGGGCGGCATTCTCTGGTCCGCCTTGACCCTGGCGCTTCTCACCGTCCCGGTCGTGATCGTGGCGACCGAGGAAGGGCTCGCTTCGGTCCCGCGCGCCGTACGGGAGGGCTCGCTTGCGCTCGGGGCTACCAAGTGGGAGACGACCTGGCGGGTGGTGCTGCCGGCCGCCTCTCCCGGAATCCTGACGGGAGTGATCCTCGCGGTCTCGAGAGCGGCCGGGGAAGTCGCTCCCCTCATGCTTACCGGAGCGGTCAAAACGGCGAACCTGCTTCCGGTGGACTCCTTGCCGCCATTTCTACATCTGGAGCGCAAATTCATGCATCTCGGCTTCCACGTCTATGATCTCGGCTTCCAGAGCCCCAATGTGGAAGCGGCCAAGCCAATGGTTTACATGACAACGCTCTTGCTGGTGACGATCGTCGTCCTGTTGAATCTGACTGCGATGTGGGTTCGGAACCGACTCTGGTCTCGGTACCGGTCCTCGTCGTTCTGAGATCGAGGATGTTTCCATGGAGCCGGGAGTGACATCGACCGACCGATCGCCGCAAGGCGAGGCCAACGACCCTGTGAGCCATCCCCCCGCCACCCGGGAGGCGCCGGTCGAGGAATCCAAGCGCGTCGCTCTGGCCTCGACCCGCCCAGGACGTGGAAGCAGTCCCGCGGAACTGGCCAAGAACTTGCAACCGACCATCATCCAGATCCGGGATCCCGAAGCGCTCAACGTTCACGAACTGGACCTCTGGTATGGGACGATGCAAGCGCTCCACAAGATCAGTCTGGTGATTCCGGAACACCGGGTGACCGCGTTCATCGGACCGAGTGGATGCGGAAAGAGCACGCTCCTGCGCACCTTCAACCGGATGAACGACCTGGTGGACAGCGTACGAATCGCCGGAGCGGTGCGGCTGGACGGCAAGAACATTTTCGACTCCGACGTGGACGTCAACATGCTGCGAAGACGGATCGGAATGGTGTTCCAAAAGTCGAACCCGTTCCCCAAGTCGATCTTCGAAAACGTCGCGTACGGGCTGCGGGTCGAGGGGCGCACCCGCAAGGACGAGGTTCACGACATCGTGGAGCGAAGTCTCCAACGTGTGGGGCTGTGGGACGAGGTGAAGGACCGGTTGGACAAGAACGCGCTCGATCTCTCCGGCGGGCAGCAGCAGCGGCTCTGCATCGCGCGGGCGATTGCGGTGCAGCCCGAGATCGTGCTCATGGACGAGCCCTGCTCGGCGCTCGACCCGATCGCCACCGCAAAGGTCGAGGAGCTGATCCTGGAGCTCAAGCGGGACTATACGATTGTCATCGTGACCCACAACATGCAGCAGGCCGCCCGCGTAAGTGACTACACTGCATTTCTTTGGCTCGGTCGCGTGGTCGAATATGACCACACTCAGTCGATTTTTACGAACCCGTCGCAGCAGTTGACCGAAGACTACATCACCGGCCGGTTCGGTTGAGAAACGCCACGCATGGACGCGTGGCCCTGAGGAAGTCATGGAAACCAATCTGCATCGCGAAGTGAACCAGCTCAAGGGGCGCATCCTCGAACTGGGCGCTTTGGTGGAGAACAGCCTGCGCAAGGCCGTGCTTTCCGTTACCCAGCGCGATGCTCAGCTCGCCCGGGAAGTGATGGAAGGAGATGAAGAGATCGACCGGATGGAGGTCGACATCGAAGAAGACTGCCTGGAAATCCTCGCGAGGTATCAGCCGGTCGCGAGCGATCTGCGGTTCATCGTCGCCGTTCTCAAGTTGAACAACGATCTCGAACGGATCGGGGACCTCGCCGTCAACATCGCGCAGCGCTCCGCCGCCCTGGCTGCCGAAGTGCCTCAGGAAATGCCCTACGACTTCAAAGGAATGGCGGAGAAGGTGCAGCAAATGTTGAAGGGCTGTCTCGACGCCCTCGTCAACATGGACGCCGACCTGGCTCGGAAAGTCCATGCATCCGATTCGGAAGTGGACGCGCTCCATCGCGACGTCTATCGCCGCGTCTACGAAGGGATCGACCGCAATCCGCGCGACGCGCGCTTCCTGATTCCCGTGCTCACGATCGCCCGCCATCTCGAGCGCATCGCCGACCACGCCACCAACATCGCCGAGGACGTGATCTACACCGTGGAAGGCAAGATCCGCCGCCACCAGCAGCTTTGATCCTCGACTCCCCCGACCGTTCCTGCGTTGAGAAATCTAGGTGATACTTTCGATTTCTCAAATGCTGCGCTGCGCCCGCAACCAAGGGTCTGCGTGCAGGACATCGCCGCGAGTAGCCTCTGGTATCAGCGATCTCGACAGATTACCCGCGATGGTTGGCGCGCACGATCTCGACGATCCGCTCGCGGTCTTCTTCGGTGAGATTGCTTCCTGAGGCGAGGCAGAGCCCCCGGGAGAACAGATCCTCGGACACCGCTCCGCCGTACATCGCGCAATCTTCGAAGAGCGGCTGCAAATGCATCGGCTTCCAGAGAGGCCGCGCCTCGATGTTCTCCGCCTCGAACGCCGCCCGAAGCTCTTCGCGATCGGCTCCGTATGCCGGCTCGAGCAGGATGCACGTCAGCCATCGCGTATGCCGACCCCACGGAGCCTCCGGTTGGAACTCGATTCCCGGCACCTCGCGCAAATGAGTCCGGTAGTAGGTGAAGTTCGACCGTCGCGCCTGTACGCGATCCGGTAACACGGCGAGCTGCCCGCGTCCGATGCCGGCGCAGATGTTGCTCATGCGATAGTTGTATCCGATCTCGCTGTGCTGATAGTGCGGCGCGGCATCGCGGGCCTGAGTAGCGAGCTTGCGCGCGTGCGCGATCAGATCGGCATCGTCGGACACCAGCATGCCGCCGCCCGAGGTCGTGATGATCTTGTTCCCGTTGAAGGAGAACACTCCCATCCGTCCGAAGGTGCCCGGAGCCTTCTCATGGTAAGTCGAGCCCAGCGCCTCGGCGGCGTCCTCCAGGAAGATGATTCCATGCTCTTCGCAGGTCTGGCGGATCGGCTCGACGTCCGCGCTCTGTCCATATAGATGGACCAGGACCAATGCCTTGGGCGGCCGCCCTCGCTTCTGGATCCGGTCGCGGATCGCTTCCGCCACCAACTCCGGGTCCATGTTCCAGGACTCCCGTTCCGAGTCGATCAGCACCGGAGTCGCCCCGACGTAGCGAATCGGGTTCACGCTCGCGACGAAGGTGAGCGAGGAGACGAGGACTTCGTCACCCGGACCCACTCCCGAAAGGATGAGCGCGAGATGGAGCCCCGCGGTTCCGGAGCTGAGCGCGGCGGCGTGCTTGACGTCGACATAGGCGGCGAACTCGCTCTCGAACGCGTCCACGTTCGGACCGAGAGGCGCGACCCAATTGGTCTCGAACGCTTCGTCGATGTATTTGCGTTCCAGCCCGCTCATGTGAGGCGACGAGAGATAGATGCGCTTGCTCAACACTCGAATCCTTCCTGATCTTTCCCGAGAGTCGGGCCGGCGATGTCCAGCCCCGATTGAGGTATCCGGCCTCCGCTTGAAAGGGCGATGGCCGTCGCCCCCCCTGAAATGTCGTCCGATTCGTCCTGACTCTGCAGTTTCCCCCGATCCGAAGCAATTGGAGGACCAAACTTGTTCCCGCGCTACCCGGCCCGGCGAACCGGGTGCTACGCTCGGTCCGCGTCCTGTCCCCGGCGCGAGGGGACCATTCCTCGGGAGGGAATCCGATGACTCGACGTGCACGCACCCTGTTCCTCTCCTTGATCGCCCTGGCTGCGCCCACCGTTTCGATGGCGGAGCAGCCGATCCAGCTCGCGCTCTTCGACCCTGTGCAGATCTTTTCGCGGGAGGAGAGCATCCGCGGCCTGCGCCTCAATCTCATCTACGGCAACAATGCCGACGTGAGCGGACTGGACATCGGAATCGCCAATCGCGTCACCGGAGATTTCCTCGGCCTGCAGTGGGGCATCATCGGGATGGTCGACGGCGATTTCGTAGGCTGGCAGGCCAACTACGTCAATCTCGACAAGGGAACCGGCGAAGGGCTCATGACTTCGCTCTACAACCAGACTCGAGACTTCACCGGAGTGCAGTACGGAATCGTCAACTACACCGAATCGATGGAAGGGCTGCAGCTCGGCCTCGTCAACATCACCGGCGCGATGAAGGGGCTGCAGGTCGGCCTGGTCAACGTCATCCAGAGCAAGGAGGACTTCCCCGTCCTTCCGATCGTCAACTGGGTGTTCTGATCGCTCCGACCTGTCAGCGTTCTGACCTGTGAGGGCTCTGACCTCTCCGAGGGCTCTCACTTCCGAGGGCGCTCACCCCTGATCGTTCTTGCCCCTGAGGGCTCTTGCCCCAGATCGCTCCGATACCGTGGACCCTCAGACGTCGAGATGGCAGGTGTACTGGTGACCGTCCCCCGTCTCGCGTAGCGGCGGCTTCT
>CAMPIC010000246.1 GCA_946886185.1 uncultured bacterium | reverse complement strand
ACGCCGACCAGGCCGTGGCCCATCTCGTATCCAACGATGTATACGAACGGAACCCGGAGGGCGAAGGTGCTGAACCAGTTGATCGACATCGCCCAGCGCGTGTCGCCCGCCCCGCGCAATGCTTCTCGCAGCACCATGGCCAGTCCGAAGTTGACCTGGATGACGGCGCAGATGCGCAAGAGCTGCGGCACGAGCTCGAGATGAAGCGGATCGCGGCTGATCTGGCGAGTGAGGAACTCGCCGGCGAAGAAGAACACCACTCCGGCCGAGGCCATGAAGAAAGCGGCGATGTGGAAGCAGGAGAGCGCCGCCTTGGTGGCCATGCGCGGATTGCCGGCGCCGAGGAACTGTCCGACGAGAGCGGCTGCAGCCGTGCCCATCGCGAAACCGGGGAGGAACGACAGCGCTTCCCACTGCACCCCGATGATGTGCGCCCCGATCAGCCCCGTTCGAGCAGTTTCCGCGGCATTCGCGATTCCGTTGGTCACGGACACTCCGTCCAACGCGATCCGCCCGACGATCGCGAGCACCACGATGTTTCCGGCCCACATCCCCATTCCATCCATCAGGGCGGGCATGCCGACCCGGAAGATCCGCTTCATCATGGCCCTTTCCGGCAGGAGCGCGGAACGATGAAGCCGCAGATCCTTCACACCGCGTGCGAGGATGGCGAGGATCGCGATGGCGCCGGCGGTGTGGCCGATCGCGGTGCCGAGGCCGATGCCGACCACTCCCATCGTTCCCGGCGATGCCAGCGTGAGTCCGAAAATCTGCACGACCGACCCGGAGAGCAACCAACTCGTGGTCAGGTTGATCACGTTCACGAACACCATCACGAGGAAGGGACGAAACGCATCTCCCGCTCCGTGCATCGACATCGCGGCGACGAGCAGCACGGAGAAGAACGGAGACCCCAGTGCCATCGCGCGCACGTATCCCACGCAGGCCTCCGTTGCCTCCGGAGAGAGAGACGTGATTCGAGCGAGCAGCGGAGCACCGGTAACCAGGAGGACCAACAACAGGACGCCCCAGCCCGCGGCCGCAAGCACGGCTTGTCCCAGGCCGTGTTCCGCTTCGCGGACGTTGCCCCTCCCCAACGCGCGCGCAATGATCGAAAGCGATCCGATTCCGACCGAGCTGATGGCGATTCCCAGAAACCATCCCACATACGATCCCGCGCCGACGCCGTCCAGCGCGGGAGTCGCGCCCACCGGGAGAGAGCCGGTCAGGATCTTGTCGACCAATCCCACCGTCGCGGTCATGAGCTGATCGAGGAACACGGGGAGCGCGAGGATCAAGATCGCGGCAGGGAGCGAGCGTCCTGCCAGGCGACCCGCGCGGATGGCGCCAGCCGGCGGCCCTTCCGGCACGCGTACCAGGGTCTCGTCTTCCACTCACCGTCTCCACTGGAGCACGCGATCGCGTCCTCGTTCACTTGCTTGGTCCTGCTCGCGCACAATCCGACGTGAGGTTCCGTCATCACTGTTTCGCAACGACTGGCATCCGGAGCCTGGCGAAGCAGGTCTTACGGTGGACGGTGCGAATCCCAACACTACCGGATCTATATAGATGGCTGCTCAGGAAGCTGACTGGCGAAGTCCCAGGGTCGGCGAAGTCACCCGGCGCTCGTTCAATGCATTGCCGGTCTTCACCTTAGGGAGGCGTGGGCACCGGCCGGGATCATCTGCTACCATGGCTCCTTCGCTCCGGAGCCGGATCGGAGTCGAACCGGTGCAGTCCACCCAGTCGATCCCATCTCCTACCCCCTCGCGAGGTGCAGAGGCATGCGCTCTTTATTCACGCTGGCGATGATGTTGCTCATGGCCGGAACGGCTTACGCCGAGACTCTCCGGATCGAACACGAAAAGTACACGCTCGCGAACGGACTCGAAGTGATCCTTCACGAGGATCACTCCACTCCGATCGTCGCGGTCGACGTCTGGTATCACGTCGGCTCCAAGAACGAGCGTCCCGGAAGGAGCGGGTTCGCCCATCTTTTCGAACACATGATGTTTCAGGGGTCGGAGCATCAAGACGGCGAGTTCTTCGGCCCGCTGCTGGAAGTCGGTGGAAGCTCGAACGGTTCCACCAACACCGATCGCACCAACTACTGGGAGATCGTTCCGAGCAACCATCTCGAGCGCGCGATCCTCCTCGAGGCGGACCGGATGGGCTGGCTCCTCCCCGCGATGACGCAGGAGAAGCTCGACAATCAGCGCGACGTGGTGCGAAACGAGCGGCGGCAGAGCGAAGGCTCTCCTTACTCGGTCCTCTGGATGAACATGAACCGGGAGATGTATCCGAAAGGGCATCCCTACGACCACAGCGTGATCGGCGAGCATGAGGATTTGGAAGCGGCCAGCATGGAGGATGTGCAGGACTTCTTCCGCACCTACTACGTGCCGAACAACGCCACCCTCTCGATCGCCGGAGACTTCGATCCCGCGCAGGCCAAGGCCTGGATCGAGCAGTATTTCGGTGAGATTCCCCCCGGTCCTCCCGTCGTCGAGACCCAGCGCTGGATTCCCGAGATCGAGGGGGAGAAGCGGGTTCGCATGGAGGATCGCGTCCAACTGCGCCGGATCGCCTGGTGCTGGTTCACTCCGCCCGCCTATGAAGGCGGAACCGCTGAGATGTCCCTGGCGGCAGGCATTCTCGGGCAGGGCAAGTCGAGCCGGCTGTACAAGCGACTCATCCAGGAAACGGCTCTGGCGCAGGAAGTGAGCGTCAGTCAGGACGATCAGGAGATCGTTTCCGAGTTCTCGGTAAGCGTGACCTTGCGTGACGAGTCCGATCAGGCCGAGGTGGAGCGAATCGTGCAGGAAGAGCTGGACCGGTTCGCGAAGTCCGGTCCGAGCGCCGATGAGCTCGAGCGCGCGCAAACGGCCGAGGAAGCGAGCTTCCTCCGCGGCATCCAGCAGGTCGGCTCCTGGGGAGGAAAGGCGGATCTGCTCAATCGCTACAACCACTACGTGGGAACGCCGGACTATCTCGCGCAGGACATGGCGCGGTTCCAAGGAGCGACGGTCGCTTCGGTGCGTGAGACGTTCGCGAAGTGGATCGGTCCGGATCGCTTCGTCTTCGAGGTTCATCCGCTCGGAACTCTGGAAGCGATGGCCGCGGCGGAGCTGGATCGAACCGTGCTCCCCGCGGGTGGACCGGCTCCCGCCTTCCAGATTCCGCAGGTCGAAGAAAGCACGCTCGAGAACGGCCTGCAGCTCATGACCTTGGAGCAGAACGAGCTCCCGCTCGTGGAAGTGCGGTTGGTGATCGGCGCCGGCAAGAGCGCCGATCCTCTTTCGCAGTCCGGGCTCGCGGATCTGGCCGCCGCGATGCTGACGGAAGGGGCGGGCAATCTCGACGCGGCCGCGTTCACCGACCGTCTTGATGAGCTCGGAGCCCAGCTGGGCGTGTGGACTAGCCTGGACTACACGACGTTGTCGCTCACCGCGCTCGCCAAGAACCTCGATCCGTCGATGGCGCTCCTCGCGGACGCGCTCCTTCGCCCGAGCGTCGCGCCCGACCAGCTCGAGCGCGTGGTGGATCGCAGGATCATCGACGTCGAACGTGAAGGCGAGAATTCCTGGGCCGTGGTCGGCAAGGCCACGCGCAAGGTGGTGTTCGGCGAGGGACATCCGTATCGGTCGTCTCCGACCAAGGAAAGCCTGTCGTCAATTTCCGATCAGGACGTGAAGAAGTTCATCGCGGACCGTTACACGCCGCAGCACGCAACCCTGATCATGGTCGGCGACATCCGTCCCGAGGAAGCGACCCGACTGGCGCAGCGGCATCTCGGCACCTGGAAAGGCGCCGCCCTCGCGCCGGTGTCGTTCTCCTCGGGAGAGTCCAACGCCGGCCGCGCGATCTATCTGATCGACAAACCGGGGGACTCGCAATCGACCATCTCGATCGTGCACGCCGCCCCGGGTCGTGGAAGCGAGGACTGGACGCGGCTGGATGTCGCCAATCGCGCGCTCGGTGGAATGTTCGTCAGCCGGATCAATCTCAATCTCCGGGAAGACAAGGGATACAGCTACGGCGTCCGCTCCAGCTTCGCCGACAATCGCGAAGCTGGAATGTTCTCGATGGGCGGCCGTGTGCAGACCGAGGTGACGGCTCCGGCCCTGGTGGAGTTGCTCAAAGAGCTCGATGGCATCCACGGCAAGCGCCCGCTCACGGAGGACGAGCTTCGCTATTCCAAGGACTCCATCATCCAGGGATATCCGACCGCGTTCGAGACGATCGGGGGCCTGGCCAACGCTTTCGCCACGTACGTGGGTCTTGGCCTGCCGTTGGATGAGCTCGTCGAGAGACCGGCCAAAGTCGAATCGGTCACGCTCGCGGAGGCGAATGCCGCGGGACAGGAGTTCTTCCTGCCGGAGCAGGCGAAGATCGTGGTGGTGGGCGACCTCGCGAAGATCGAGGCGTCGATTCGAGATCTCGATCTCGGTCCGATCCATCATCTCGATCGAGAAGGAAACGCGATCGCGGAGAGCCAGACGGGAGAGTCGGTCACACCCTGATACGGCTAACGCGCCGATCGCTGGTATGGCTGGACCGATGTTCCCCGAACGGCGATCCTGTAGGACACACGTCGAAGAGAGAAACATGGACACCGCCCTTTCGCGGATCCGGTGCGAAAGGGCGGACGTCGTCAGGCACGGAATTTGGACCCGTACCAAGGAGGTAGGAATGCCCACAGTCACGCTGAAGGGAAACCCGGTTAACCTGGTCGGAGAGGCAGTTTCGGTCGGTCAGAAGGCTCCTGACTTCAAGGTGCAGGGTCTTGACCTGAGCGATTACACCTTGAGCACCGACGCCGGAAAGACGCGCATTTACTGCGCGGTGCCGTCTCTCTACACCGGGGTTTGCGACATGGAAATGCGCCGGTTCAATCAGGAAGCCTCCAAGCTTCCCGACACCGTGGTCGTCGCGATCAGCATGGACTCCCCGTTCGCGATGAAGCAGTGGTGTGGAGCCGCCGAGGCAAGCAACATCAAGGCTGCCAGCGACCATCGGGAAGCTTCGTTCGGAAAGAACTACGGCTGTCTGATCTCCGGCGGAGGATTCGACCGCCTTCTCTGCCGCGCGGTGTTCGTCGTGGGCCCGGATGACAAGGTGAAGCATGTTGAGTATGTGCCCGAAATCGGAACGGAACCTGACTACGATGCGGCGCTCGCGGCCGCTCGCTGATTTGCCCACGCACTTGCGGAAGGTCGCTGCGGGCGAAATGCTCGCAGCGACTCCGGTCGACTCCGCAGCCGGCACAGATCGCGCTTGCGGCCATGTGCGTAATGAAGCGGGATCGACGACCCCGACGCAGATTGCGGTCCTGACGGCAGCCGAACCGAAGAAGATGCAGGACAACAC
>CAMPIC010000245.1 GCA_946886185.1 uncultured bacterium | reverse complement strand
GATCTGGTCGCACCCGTCGATCCGCACCAGCTGCAGGTGCGACGCGTCCTCCGTGCCCGCATCCATCGGCTCGCTGACCGTCACGATGACGTTCTGCTCGGGCCGAACTTCCTCCTCGCCGTCCGCGGGAATCGACGCGACGACGTACGGCGGATCGAGGTCGGGTTCCGTTTCGAACGAAGTCTCGAACGGATCGAGCGGCTCGGTGGCCGGAATCTGATCGAACGGATTTCCGACCAGGTCTGCCAGCCCGGAGACGCTCAGCTCATGACGCGTCCCGGCTCGAAGCGGATCGACCGGTGCGACCCGAATCGTGTCGGCCGCGACGAATGTGATCTCGCACTCGACTTCCTCATCCTCGGTGAGAACGACGTCTCCCGGATCGAGCGAAGCTTGGTCGATGGCCTCGCTGAGCGCGATCCAGATCCGCGTGGTGACGGGTGGATCCTCCACCCCAGGCGCGTCATAACGAACCTGCGTCACGGTCGGACGCACGTTCTCCGGATGAGTCCGGAAGTGCGCGAGGAACGGCTCGTGATCCTCCGTGGAGGCATCCTGATCCAACGGATTTCCCGCGGAATCGGCGATCGCCGCGACCGACACGGAATAGCGATGATCGAACTCCAGAGGAAGATCGGGGACGAGCGCGAGCGAATCGGGCGTGATGACCTGGACTTCCGCGGAGACCGCCGTCCCCATCGAATCGAGGAGCGCCGCACCCGATATCGTCGCCGGATCGATCGGCTCGCTGAAGCCGAGCCCGATGGTGATATCGAGCTCGACTCCTTCGCTCTCGTCGGCCGGCGTGATCGCGACGACGCGCGGACCGGTCTCGTCTCCCACGGTCCAGAAGACGCTCGCGAACGGCTCACGGGACCCAGTCTTCGGATCCTGATCGAGCGGATTGCCCACACGATCGGTCACGGTGGTATCGACCGTCACCTGATACCGGTGGAACAGCAGGAGCGGAGCATCGGGTTGGAAGACCGCGCGCGCATCGCCATTCGCGAGATCGATCATGCCGGGCACGGGATCGCCCGACTGGTCTCGCACCTCGATTCCGGAGGCCGTCGCGGCCGCGATCGGCTCGTCGAAATCGATTTGCACGGCCGCGTCGATCGATACGCCGGTGGCGCTGTCCGCGGGCGTGACCGCGATCACGCGCGGCGATACGTGCTCGTGATCGGTCTGGAAGCGGCTCTTGAATCCCTGCCGATCGGGAGCGATCGGATCTTGATCGAGCCGAACGTCGAAGCGATCGACGACCCAGTTGGTGACCTCGATCTCGTATTCGGTGGAGAGAGCGAGATCGAACGTGGGCACGAACGTGGCGCTCATGCTGTCAGGGGCGACCTGGCGAATTCCGCCCACGAGCTGCCCGTTCGTAACGTTGCGCAGGAGGAACGTCTCCACATTCACGGAAGCTGGCAGCACCGGCTTGCTGAACGAGACCTCGATGTGCGGACGAACCGGCACCCCCGAGGAGCCATTCTCCGGAAGAACGGCCGTCACCATGGGCGGGAGCGACTCGGGCTGCGTGGTGAACCGGCTGGTGAACTCCTGGTATCCGACCTGGCCCGAATTCTGATCGAGCCTCCCCCCTTCCGCGCTCTTCAACTCGGAAGTGAGGTGCACGGTGTACTGGACGAATCGCGCGAGCGGCGCGCTGGGTGTGAGGTGCGCGGTTCGACGATCGGTCGAGAGAGTGCGATCTCCCTCGACCGGCACTCCTCCCCTTTCCAGACGGAAGGTCGTTTCAGTCACGCTCGCGGGATCGACCGGCGCGGAAAGCTGGACCGACACCACCTGGCCCACCGGCACCCGGACCGCGTTGTTCGCCGGAAGGACCGAGCTCACCTGGATGGTGCGTTCGGTGCGGAACTCCGACTGGAACGGCTGGAATCCGGGGATCGACGGATCCTGATCGAGTGGAACTCCCTCGAGGTCACGCACTCCTGTCGTCACCACGATTCGATAGCGCGTTCCTGCTTCGAGCGGCGCGGCGGGAGTGAACGTGAAGCGCTGCCCCGATCCATCCGAGGAGAGCGTCCCCGCGATGTTGGCCTCGATCGGGAGTTTGCGCACCGCGAAAGTGGTCGGGATCGCGACCGAGGCGGGATCGACCGGTCGCGAGAACTCGATCTCGATGGTCGTGAACGCGGAAGCGTTGAGCTCTGCGTCAGGCGGCGAAACGCTGCTCACTCGAGCACCGGACGGTTGCACTTCCACCTGGAAGGAAGAGGAGAATCCTTCGAAGATCGGAATGGGAGTGCCAGGATCCTGATCGAGCGGCTCTCCGCGCAGATCGCGCACCGCGGTCGTGACCTCCACGCGATACTGCCCCTCGTATTCGAGATCTTGATCCGGAATGATCCGGACGGACGCTTGCTCGAGCTGCCGCGTGTACGCCACCGGCTTTCCATCCGCATCGAGCAGTCGCACCGACGATTCGTCGATGGACTTCGGATCGAATGGGCGGTTGAAGGTGATGAGGATCTCCGCGCCGATGGAGACCGCTTGCGCTCCGTCGGCTGGCGAAATTCCGGTCACGGCCAGCGGATCGTATGTTTCCGTCGTGAACCGGCAGGTGAATCCCTGCAATCCGGCGAGCGTGGGGTCCTGATCGTAAGGACGCCCTTCGAAATCCCGGAGACCCGGATCGACCTCGATGCGATAGGTCTTCCCGCGGACGAACGGTTCGGCATGACTCAGGAAGAGCTCTCCTTCGCCGGGCGACCCGCTCGGGACGATGGCGAACTCCTCGCCACTCCCCTGCTCCACGATCCGCACCTGTTCCGGCTGGAGCGTCGACCAATCCATCGGGCGATCGAAGGTGATTTTGGGGACGGTGGTATCGAGCACTTCCACCGCTCCTTCGGCCGGATCGACCGCATCGATGCGAGGGAGGCCGGAGAGGAGAGGACGATCGACGCGCACCGAATCGGTATACACCGAGACGCCGGTGGAAAGCTGCGCGCGCACGCGATAGTACGCTTCATCCCCCGGAACGAGCGGAAAGACGCGGCTGGTATCTTCCGTCACATACTCCGTGACTGTCTCGCCGACCATCTCCAGCAACTGGTACCGCTCGGCTCCAGGAACGGGAGACCAGTGCACGCGATACTCGAGATCGCCCGGTTGCACCACGACCTGGGAAATCCGCGGCACCACCTCGCGGAGCTCGACCGTGACATCGGTAACCGCAGCGGCCCGGATGCGCACGTCTCCGCGCGAGCCGAGGGCGATCAAGCCGCGTTCGCGCCAACCGGGGGCATCGAGCACGGCCCAAACGCGGCGGTTGTTTCCTTCCGGAACCTCGAGCGAGACGTCGAAGTCGTTCTCACCGGGTCCCCAGGCGATACGCGCAGGTCCGGAGAGGAGATCGCCGCGCCCATCCTCGATCCACACGGAGAGCGACTCTTCCGCGGCGATGCGGCGCGCGGGCATTTGCAGCTCGAGCGCGACTCCGCCGGAACCCGAGCCGGTCGGCGATTCGGAGCAATGAATTCCCCAGAACGCGGACAGGAGCGTGAGCAGGCAGGCGGCCAATGAGCGTGATAAGGAGGTCGACCGCAAGCGTCGCGCTGCCATCTTCCCACCATGCGCTCGCCGATGTTTCCCGTGGGCGCGCATCAATTGAGACCTCCGCGCCAACCGAGTCGAGCTCCCACGCCTCCGAGACTCCCTCCCTCGCGCACGGTCCCCACGCTGAAATCGAACGCGCCTTCCAGCATCCCGGGGCCGAACCTGCGCCCCACGCATAGAGACGGCGTGATCCAATCGGCATGCCCGAGCGTGCCGGCGAAGCCGCGATAGTGCGTTCCGGTGAACGCGACCTCGATCGGCCAGGAGGTGCCGCGCTCGTGCGCCAACCGCCAGCGCACGCGATTGCCGGAGCGCAGCGGATCCTCGATGAGCGAACTACCCGGATAGAGCTCGCCGCTCTTCCCGAAGAGCAATGCCACATCGGCTCGCCAGACAGTGCCCGCCCGATGGAGCGCGATCCCTTCACTCCAGGTAATGCGCACGCCGTTGCGGAACGCATCGCGCCCGGCGAGAGCGCTCGTGCCCGGACGCTCCCAGATCAGCCCGTGATGGACGATCCAGCGCGATAGAGCGTGGTCCACGCTCCCGGCCATCCGGAATGTTCCACCCGGGTCGAACTCGAGGTCGGTTTCGCGGAGCTGATACGAGCCGCGCTCTTCCAATCCGATCCCGAGCTGCGCGAGGAGAGTGCGGCGGCGCACGACCTGTCCCGTCAGCTCGATCTCCTGATGCGAGGAGACGCCCGCGTCCGCCAGCGGAAACTCCAGCTCCGGAATCTCCAGGACCCGAAGAGCGCGAATCTCGCGTGGAAGGAATCCGTCTTCCTCGAGAGGAAACGCGGCTCGCGCCCGCACACGTAACCGGTCGGAGAGCAGGCGTTGCTCGCCGCGGATCCGCAGCTCGCCCAGCCGATCGAGGTTGCCGGTCATATCCTCTTCGTGGTGCACCGTGCTCACGAAGTTCCCACCCGCGGCCAGATCGAGTCCGGAATCGAACTGGAATTCCAGATCGGCCGCGACATACGACTGATCGATGCGATGCTCGACGCGCGGACGCTCGAACGTCCATCGCCGGAACTCAGGAGCGATCTGGATCTTCGTTTGCACGGCGAAGCTCAGCGACGGAGTGAGCGCGACCGCGCACAGCGTGAACGTGGCGACCGTTAGTTCGCGAGGCGTTCCAAGCCGCGCGCAAGCGCCACCGATCCGCATGCGCATCATCCGAAGTCGTGCGCAGGCAGCACCGATTCGCAGGCGCGTGATGCGAAGTCGCGCGCAGGCTGCGCCGTTTCGCACGCGCATGATGCGAAGTCCCGCGCGGGCTGTTCCCAGTCGCGCGCGACTCAACGGTTCCCTCGAATCCGCACCGTGCCGATGTGGCCGAGAATCCCGTAGACGCCGGCGCCGCGGAATCCTCCCTCGCCCCATGCGTCGCGCTCCAGACCTTGCCAGGCGGCATCCATTCCGAGAGCCGGATCGAGCCGTTCGCCGCTCCATCCGCGGAGCACCTCCTGTTCGAGCTCCGCGCGCGCGTTGGAGGACAGCTCCGACCAGGCGCGCGCCTCCGCCACCGGGCGCCACTCCTGGACGCTGGCTGGAAGGCCGGCCCAGCGCGATTCCGGAACGCGCGGGAGTCCGCGGTCGAGAATCACGAGGGTGCGCGCCGCGAGCTCCAGAGCCGACTCGTCGAGGGGCCTCTCCGCTTCCAGCCGCGGAGCGAGCTGGGTACCGGCGCTCGCGGCCAGCCGGCGGCCTGCTTCGAAAGCGTAGCGAGCGGCCTCGTCGATCGGAAATCGCATGATGATCGGATCGATCGAGGACTGCCCGTCCGGCGCGACCAGGAAGAGCTGGACCACGACGCGCGCACCTTCCAAT
>CAMPIC010000244.1 GCA_946886185.1 uncultured bacterium | reverse complement strand
TCCGACGATCTGATGGTAGGGGAGTGGGCCATCGCGATCGGCAATCCGTTCGGATCTTATCTCTACGACAAGCAGCACACCGTCACGGTCGGCGTGATTTCCGCGCTCCATCGCGACGTCAAGGACACGCGCGGCTCGCGCAGTCCCTATCAGCCGATCTACAAGGACATGATCCAAACCGACGCGGCGATCAATCCGGGCAACTCCGGCGGGCCGCTGGTGAACAGTCGAGGCGAGGTCATCGGACTGAACACCTTCATTTTCACGCAGGGAGGCGGCTCGCTCGGCATCGGCTTCGCCATCCCGATCAACACTGCGGTGCGCGCCGCGCGTGAGATCATTCAATTCGGACACGTCCGCCACGTGAATTTGGGCATCTATGTGGATCCGATGAGCGCCGCCTACGCGGCCACGTTGGGGACGAGCGATCGGCGCGGTCTGGTGATCCGGCAGCTCGACGCCGGCTCCCCCGGCGCCGAGGCAGGGCTCGAGATCTGGGACATCATCCGCAAGATCGACGGCGCGCTCGTGACCAACTATCCGGAGGCGCAGCGGCGGATCTTCGGAGTCCAGGTAGGGGACACCTTGCATTTCACGGTGGAACGCTCCGGCGCGCTGATCGACGTTCCGGTGCTCGCCACGGCCGACGCCGTCGAAGCCGGCGCAGAAGAAGGATGATCGACGTGGAAGACGGAGTGAGGATGATCGCCATCGAACCACGGAACCACGGCGTGGCGGAAGCGGGAGCAGCAATGAGTGCGATGGAGCGGCGCAGCGAGTCAGAGGTGATTCATCCGAGAGTCGGAGGCAGCGAGCCTGAAGCGATCCTTCTGCGTGCCGGAGGCGAATCATGATCCGTCGATACACCCGGCCCGAGATGCGCGCGCTCTTCTCCGACACCGGACGTTTCTCGATCTGGCTGGAAGTGGAGCTGGCGCACCTCCAGACGTTGGAGGACGCCGCCATCGCGCCCTCCGGAGTCACGGCGCGCGCGCGGGCCAAGGCCTCTTTCGACGTCGAACGGATCGATGCGCTCGTAGCCACGCTCCATCATGACGTCATCGCGTTCCTCACCGATGACGGAAACTCCCTGGGATAGGATCGCACCTAACTCCACTTCGGGATGACCTCTTCCGACCTGGTCGACACCGCGCTCGGGATCCAGATCCAACGCGCCCGGCCCCCGATCGATCGCGGGTTGCGCGTGGTGGGCGCCCGGCTGCGCGCGCTCGCTCTCGCGCATCGCGAGACCGTCTGCGTGGGACGCACCCACGGAGTGCACGCCGAACCGACCAGCTTCGGGCTCAAGGCGCTCGGTTGGTACAACGAGATCGGGCGGCAGCACGCGCGCCTCACGGCCGCGTTCGACGATCTCGCGTACGGGAAGATCTCCGGAGCGGTCGGCACCGCGGCTCATCTCGCTCCGGCGCTGGAGGAACAGACCGTGGCCCGTCTCGGCCTGCGGGCCGAGCCGGCCGCGACCCAGGTGGGGCCGCGCGATCGCCACGCCGCTCTCTTCTCCGCGCTGGCCGGATTGGGCGCGTCGATGGAGCGGATCGCGGTGGAGATCCGCCATCTCCAGCGCACCGAGGTGCGGGAGGCGGAAGAGCCGTTCGCCAAGGGGCAGAAAGGTTCTTCGGCGATGCCGCACAAACGCAATCCGATCCTGTGCGAGCGGATCAGCGGACTCGCGCGGGTCCTGCGCGGAAACGCGCACGCCGCGGTGGAGAACGTCGCGCTCTGGCACGAGCGGGACATCAGCCACAGCTCGGTGGAGCGTATCATCCTGCCCGATAGTTTGATCTTGTCCGACTACTTGATCGATCGTCTCGGTTTCGTGCTCGCCGGCTTGACCGTGTTTCCGGAGCGGATGCGCGCGAATCTGGAAGGAAGCGGCGGTCTGGTCTTTTCGCAGCGCGTCCTGCTCGCGCTCACCGAAGCGCTGGGCGTGAGAGAGACGGCGTATCGACTGGTCCAGGAGAACGCGATGCGGGTCTGGGAAGAGGGCGGCTCACTCCAGGAGCGGCTCGCCAAGGATCCGACCGTGACAGAGCAGATTTCTCCGGAAGCGCTCGCGGAGCTTTTCGATCCCCAGTACTACCTGCGCCACCTCGACCCGATCTACGAACGGAGCTTGGCGCATGCTTGGGAGGATGCGTGATCTTGTCCGAAGAAGAGAGTCGATCCACCGGTTCGAACGAGCCGGCTTCCGCAGATCCCGCGCAGGATGCCGGCGGAGGCGCGCGCGACACTCGCGCTGCCCACGACCTGGCGCCCACGGTGCGCATCGCGGGCCGATCGCGCGAGGAGGTGCGCGCGGAAAACGCGCAGTGGGGGCTCGGACTCTCCTTCGAGGAATGGCAGTACCTGATCGGACGGCTCGGTCGCGATCCTCTCCTTCCGGAAGCGTTTCTCCTCGACGTTTCCCTGAGTGAGCACTGCTCGTATAAGAGCAGCCGCCCCTTTCTCAAACGCCACATCCCGCCGCTGGCGTCGCATGTGGTGCTCGGTCCCGGCGAGGACGCCGGCATCGTCTCGCTCGGCTCGTGGAACGGCGAAGAGTGGGTCCTGGTGGTGGCGCACGAGAGCCACAACCATCCCTCTCAAGTGCTCCCGATCGAAGGGGCGGCGACCGGGGTCGGCGGCATCGTGCGCGATGTCTACTGCATGGGATGCGACGTCATGGGCGTGCTCGACCCGCTGCGCTTCGGAGACCCCGATGGACCTGACGGGGAACGCGTTCGTGCCATCGCGCGCGGCGTGATCCGGGGGATCGGGGAGTACGGCAACGCGCTCGGGGTGCCCAATCTGGGCGGAGATGTGTGGTTCCACGAGGGCTTCGACGACAACTGCCTCGTCAACGTGGTCGCCTTCGGGGCAATGCCGCGCCGGCGGATCATTCGCAGCCGCGTTCCCGAGGCGGCTCGCTCCGTTCCGTATGTGCTGGTCCTGGTGGGAAAGCCGACCGACTCGACCGGGCTGGGCGGCGCCTCGTTCGCCTCGCAGATTCTCGACGAGGAGGAAGCGGCGCACAATCGCGGCGCGGTTCAGGTGCACGATCCGTTCCTCAAGCGCGTCCTCGTGGAAGCGACCAAGGAAGTGTGGGACTGGCTCGAAGAAGCGAAGATCGAAATCGGCTGCAAGGATCTGGGAGCCGGCGGACTGGGCGGCGCATCGTCAGAGCTCGTGCTGGCGGGAGGATTCGGCGCCGACATCCATCTCGATCAGGTGCCGCACGCGCCCGGATCGCTTCTCCCGCATCAGATCCTGTGCGGAGAGACGCAGGAGCGATTCGTCTGGGCGGTGCCGGAAGCGCACGCCGAGACTCTGCTCTCGATCTTCAACGATCGGTACGAGCTCGGAGCGGTCTATCCCGGCGCGCGCGCCGCCGTGATCGGCCGCGTCATGGACGCGCCGGTCTACCGGTGCCGCTGGCGCGGTGAGGTGGTGTGCGAGCTCGAGGGAACGATCCTCCAGGAATCGCCCATCGCGGAGAGACGGGTTGCTCCGCGCGCGCATTCGATTCCATCGCTGGATCCGGTGCGGCCCGACGATTGGAACGGCTGGCTGCGCGCGCAGCTGAGTGGATGGAACGCCGCCTGCCGCGCGCCCATCTATCGCGGCTACGACCAGGAAGTGCGCGGCCAGGCGCTCCTGCGTCCCGGAGAAGCCGACGCCGGAGTGCTCCGTCCGATCTCCGGAGCGGCGCTCGGCGTGGCCGTTTCCGTGGACGGCAATCCGGAGTACGGCGCGCTCGACCCGTACTGGGGAGGCGCGCTCGCGGTCATGGAGAGCGCGCGTAACGTCGCCGCGACCGGAGCGAAGCCGCTCGCCGTCACCGACTGCCTCAACTTCGGAAATCCGGAGGATCCGATCTGTCTCGGGGATCTAGACGCCTCGCTCCGCGGAATGGCCGACGCCTGCCGGGCGCTCGGAAGTCCGGATCGTCCTGACGAGCCGCTCCCGATCGTCTCGGGGAACGTTTCGCTCTACAACCAGTCGAGCCGCGGGCGCGCGATTCCTCCCTCGCCGATCGTGGCCTGCTTCGGGATTCTCGACGATTACGGAAGGTCGGTGGCGCAGCGCCTGGCGCAGCCGGGCGATCGCATTCTGCTCGTGGGAGAGCGCGGCCGTCACTGGGGACGACCGCGTCGCGAAGCGGGAGGGCGGGTGCCGGACCGCTCTTTGATCGCGCAAGCGGCCGAGATCCACGCGGTCCAGGCGCTCGCCCAGCGCGGCCTCCTGCGCGCGTGTCACGACATCTCCGACGGCGGACTTCTGCGCGCGCTCTTCGAGATGATGGTGTTCGAAGACGGACCGGGAGGATTCGGCCTCGCGTGCGACCTCGCCGCGCTGGGCGATCTTCCCGAGCACGAGCTCCTCCTCAGTGAGACTCCCGGTTTCGTGCTCGAGGTGGATCCCGCATCGACCGTGGCTCCGGATCTGCGAGAGAAAGGGCTGCGTGTCTTCGACCTCGGAGAGGTGCTGCCCGAGGCGCGCTGGATCGTGAAGCGCGGTTCCAGCCCACTGTTCGAAGCGAATTTGATCGAGCTCCACCGGTTCTGGTCGAGACGGTTGCTCGATTGGCTCGATCCCAGCGCGGGCGCCGGCCCGAGGAGGAAAGCATGAGCGCGCGCGTCGCCGTGATCCGGTTTCCCGGGAGCAACTGCGAGACGGAGAGTCTGGAAGCAGTGCAGAGGTCCGGTCTCGAGGGCCGGATCGTGCGCTGGAACGAGCCGGTCTCCGAACTCGCGCGCTTCGACGCCTATTTCCTTCCCGGCGGATTCAGCTATCAGGATCGCATCCGCGCGGGAGTGGTGGCCGCGCGCCTGCCGGTGATCGATCTCATCGCGGAGCGCGCTCGCGAAGGAGTCCCGGTGCTCGGCATCTGCAACGGCGCGCAGATCCTGGTCGAGGCGGGTCTGGTCCCGGACGACGGCGCGATCGAGGCGGCGCTCGCTCCCAATCAGCTCCCCTCGCGGAGCGGATATTTCACGCGCTGGATCTTCCTCGTTCCCGGGCCCGCCGCGGAAAGCTGCATCTTCACGCGCGACCTCGATGCGGCGCTTCCGATGCCCACCGCGCACGGCGAAGGACGGTTCACCGCGCGCGACGCGGGCGGTCTGGCGCGGCTCGAGCAGCGCAGTGCGCTCCGCTTCGGAGACGAGACCGGGGAGGCGGCGCGAGAGTTCCCGGCGCTTCCCAACGGCAGCCATGCGGGCGCGGCCGGAGTGTGCAATTCCGCCGGAAACGTCCTCGCGCTCATGCCCCATCCCGACCGCGCGCTCCGGCTCGCGCAAGTGCCGCCCTGGCTGCCGGGTGAGTGGGGCGATCGCCGGCGGGCCGCGCGCACCGCGCGCGATCTCGAGGCGGACGGACCGGGCATGGCTATTTTCCGCGGACTGGCGCACGCCCTGGTGG
>CAMPIC010000243.1 GCA_946886185.1 uncultured bacterium | reverse complement strand
CCGACGTTTGGGAGCTTCGTCTGAACGTGGCAGGCAAGTCGGCCAGGTCCATCGCGGCCATCGTAAAACTCTATACGATCTGCGAGACGCATCTGGCGGGCAAGTACCGGATCGAGGTGGTCGATCTCCTGGTCCATCCCCAATTGGCGAAAGGCGACCAGATCATCGCGATTCCGACCTTGGTGCGCAAACTCCCCGAACCGATCCGCAAGGTGATCGGAGATCTCTCCAACACAGAGAGAGCGCTGGTCGGACTGCAGCTCCGTCCGGCTCAGGGGTAGCTATGACGGACGAACCCATCCTCTCCAAAGATCTCGAGCAGCTCCTGGACCACCATCCGGAGCTGCGCCGGCGCCTCGAAGAAGCCGAGGACTTGGTGCGCGCGTTGCGAGCGGGCGAGGTCGATGCGGTGTTCGTGGAAGGTGAGCGCGAGCAGATCTACACGCTGGAAACCGCGGACAAACCGTATCGCATGCTCGTCGAGCAATTGCCCCGCGCAGCGGCCACACTCACCAGCGAAGGTTCGATCATCTACTGCAATCGGCGCTTCGTGGACCTGCTGCACCGGCCCTTGCACGATCTGGTCGGAAAGCGGCTCGATTCCTTCGTACGCTCGGATTGCCGCGCGCAACTCGCCGAGCTGTGGTCGGATTGCAAGGCGGGCGAAATCGTGCGGGTGATCAGTCTGGAAAGGGGCGAGCGCAGTTCCGTACAAGCCTATCTGAGCGCGCGCGTCCTCGAACAAGGGGCTCTGGGACAGTGCATCCTCGTAACGGACATCACGGAACAGAAGCACTACGAGGAGCTGGAGAAGACCCAGAAGGCTCTGCAGGCTGCCACCGAACGTCTGGAGCTCGCGCAGAAGGCGGGGCGAATCGGTACGTTCGAGTGGGACATTCAGACGGGAGTGATCCGCTGGTCAGTCGTGAGCGAGGAGCTGTTTGGGTTCCGTCCCGGAACGTTCGATGGGACGTTCGAGGCGACGAAACGCATCATCCATCCCGATGACCGTGAGCGCGTCGAAAAAGCGTTGGCCGCCGCCGTGAAAGATGCGACGGAGCTCGAGATCGAGTTCCGGACCTTCCGCCCCGACCGGGCGATCCGGTGGATCGTGACTCGCGGCAAAGTGATTGCCGATTCAGCCCGCGGAACGCTCCGGATGGTAGGCGTCCATCAGGACATCACCGAACGCAAGCGAGTCGTGGAACAGCTCAGGCTGGCCGATCGCAACAAAGACCACTTTCTCGCCACCCTCGCCCACGAGCTGCGCAATCCCCTCGCGCCGATTCGCAATGCGACCGAGATCCTCAAGTTCAAAGGGTTGGAAGATCCCGACATGCGCGCGGCGCAGGCGATCATCGACCGCCAGGTGGGCGTGATGACGCGACTGCTCGACGATCTTCTCGACGTCTCCCGGATCGCGCGACATCGGCTCGAGCTCCGCAAGGAGCCGGTCGAGCTGGCCGGTGTCCTGGACTCCGCGGTGGAGACGAGCCGCCCGCTCATCGAAGCGCGCCGGCACGAGCTGACGATGATGCTCCCTCCCGACAGCATCTACCTCGAGGCGGATTCGGTGAGGCTGGCTCAAGTTTTCTCCAACCTCCTCAACAATGCCGCCAAGTACACCCGGGAGGGAGGGAACATCTGGCTCGAAGCGCATCGCGATGGAAGTGAAGTCGTGGTCTCGGTGCGGGATGATGGAATCGGGATCCCCCCTGAGATCCTGCCTGAGATCTTCGAGATGTTCCTGCAAGCGCAGCCTTCGACCGGTCCCGAGGGAGGACTCGGCATCGGCCTCTCCCTCGTCAAGAATCTGGTGAAGCTGCACGGCGGGAGCACCGAAGCGCGCAGCGAGGGACGCGATCGAGGCTCGGAGTTCATCGTCCGGCTGCCGGTCATGGACACCGTTGCCTCTCCCAAGATGGTCCCGAACCCTGCGACCCATTCAGAAGGTCTGCGTGTCCTCATCGTGGATGACAATCGCGACGGCGCCGACAGCCTCGCCAAGCTGATGGCGGTGATGGGTCACACGACCGACACGGCGTACGACGGAGAGCAGGGGGTCGAGGAAGCGGAGCGGCTGCGCCCGGACGTGGTGCTGCTCGATCTGGGGCTTCCCAAGCTGAACGGCTACGAGGCCTGTCGACGGATCCGGCAGCAGCCCTGGGGCAAAGAGATGGTGGTGATCGCGGTCACCGGATGGGGAAAGGACACCGATCGCCAGCGCTCTCGGGAAGCGGGTTTCGCCGCGCACCTGGTGAAACCGGTCGACCCGCAAGTGCTCGGCACGTTCCTGTCCAAGATCTCGAAGGGATCGTTGCGCTAGGTATCGCCCGCGCAAGGGCCAACCCCGGAAGGCCCCTTCAGTTGAGCGAGAAGCGGATCGGAATGTTGATCCAGACCGCGACGGGACGATGCTGCTGCAGCGCGGGACGGAACACCGCCTGCTTGACGTCTCCGATGGCGGGCTCCACGAGCATGTCAGGACCGTCGATGGCGATCGCGTCGTCGATCTTGCCCTCTTCGTTGACCAGCGCGCGCACCATGACGAGTCCATCGATGCCTGCCTGCCGCGCCAACTCAGGGTAATAAGGCGCAGGCAGCGTGACCAGGACCGGCATTTGCTCCACCGCAACGAAGTCGTCGGGGCTTGGATCCCCGCCTTCTTCAACGACCAGAGAGTCGAAGCCCGATCCAATGTCCGTCAGATCGGTGGGAATCATGGCCTCCATCTCCGATTGCGTCGCCAGCGTGGGCTCCTCGGCTTCGAAATCCGGCACCGGCTCGGGCACTCCCACGGCGGGAGGGGCGACGGGCGCGACGGCCGCGACCGGAGGCGGAGCAGACTCCTGCGCGATCGACGGCGGAGCCGGAAGCTCGGAGACGACGCGCGCGATCTTGATTTCGCGCGACGACGTATCCTTCTTCGAGAACTCCCGGTACGCCAGCCACCCGCCGAAGGCAAGAAGGTGGATCGCACCGGCCCAGATCATGGCCCCGATGGTGATCCGTCGCGCGATGCGGCGAAGCGGATGGTTTTCGCCGACGACCGGGAGGCGCCCTTCCAACGGATTGCCGAGAGTGGCGTTCATTGCGCACCCATCAATTCTTCCGCCTCTTGAGGAGTGAGCTCCACGAGGCTGAATCGTTCCATGTTCGCGAACTCGAGCTCGTCCATCATGTTGACCATGTCCTCATACTTGGCCTTGCGGTCCACCTTGACGAGGATGATCAAATCCGGATTGAGCTTCACCTGGTCCTGGAAATGGCGCCGGAGCTCCTTGCGCTGGATCGGAACCAGCGGTCCCGTCCCCATGCGATAGGAGAGAAGAGAATTGCGATCGATGAAGACGCTCATGACGTTCGATTCCGGCACTTCGATCGCCTGGTCCGGCGGGAGATTCACCTCCATCGCCTGCGGAGTGCGGAACACCGTCGTCACCATGAAGAAGATGAGGAGGAGAAACGCGATGTCGACCATCGGCGTCATGTCCTGGCGCACTCCGGTCCGCCGCTTGGGCCGGCGTAACCCCGTGCCGCCTTTGGCTTCGCGTTGTTTGGTTTCGACTTCGGCCACGGTTCACTCTCCCCTGTCGGTGCGCGCCTCGGTCATGAGGTTGAATCGGTTCGTCTCCGTCTCCTGAAGCGCATCCATCACATCGGAGATCGCGCCGAAGTCGGCCGCTCGATCCCCCTTCACGATGATGTGCGCCCCCGGTCGCCGCGTTCGCTGCGAGAGGATGGCCTGGTTCAGCTCCCCCTTCGGAACCGCCGCGGTGGCGCCGCTTTCATCGCCGATGAAGATCTCGCCTTCCTTGTTCACCGTCAGCACGATCACGCCCGTGGCAGGGACTTTGATCTCCGAGCCGGACTCGGGGAGAGTCACCGAGACCTGCTCCGGCGGTTTGAACTGGGTCGTCGACATGAAGAAGATCAGCAACAGGAAGGCGACATCCACCATCGCCGTCATGTCGATCCTCGGGGTGAGCCTCTTATGCCCGGCCATGCCCGTATCCCTTGCCATGCTCGAGGAGCTGGAGCACTTCGTACGCGGTCTCGTCCATCGTGTAATTGAACATGTCGACGCGGTTCGTGAAATAGTTGTACATCACGATTCCGGTGATGGCGATGATGAGCCCGCCGGCGGTGTTGATGAGCGCCTCGGAAATTCCCACCGCGAGCTGGACCGCGTCAGGGGCGCCCGCATGTCCCATGGCCATGAACGAGCGGATCATACCGACGGTGGTTCCGAGCAGACCGACCAGGGTCGCGATGGACGCGATGGTCGAAAGGGCGATGAGATTGCGTTCCAGGAGCGGCGTCTCCAGGGCGTTGGCCTCGTCCATGGCGCGCTTGGTCTCTTCGATCTTCTCGTCCTGGGGAATCGGCTCGGACTGCAGCGCCTGATACCGCTCCAGACCGGCTCCGACCACGTTCGCGAGGCATCCTCCCTGCTGACGGCAGGCCTCGATGGCCTCATTGATCTGACCGCCCTGAACCGTGCTGCGAAGCTGCCGGGCGAACTTGGCGACGTCACCGCGCCCCTGCGCCCGGCGGAGAGTGGCCAGTCGCTCCAGGATGAATGCCAGCGTCAGGATCGAGAGCACCATGAGGAGCACCACGAGGTACCCACCGTGCTTGATGAAGTCGGGCAGCATGAACTGGAAGATGGCGATCGATACCAGGATCGCAAATACGAGCAGGGGAACGAAAATGTAGCTCTTCATGACTTACCTCCCATCGGGTCCAAGGATTCGGAAGAACGAGGGCCGTCAGCCCCTCGCAGGGCGTCCTCGACGCTGTCGAACGTATTGAGCTCGAACGACAACCTGGTAATGAGAAACACGTTTTTGATCCGGCGCGACGGGCGCGCGATGCGCAGCCAGCCGTTTTGCTTCTGACAACGCAGGTGAGCGGCGATGAGACTGCCCAGACCGGTACTGTTGATGAACGAGATCCTTCCGAGATCGACCACGACCCTTGGACTCTCCGAATCCACCGCCTCGATCGCTTCTTCGAGGTCGCGCGTTTCCGGTCCCCCCATCAAATCTTTCTTCGGTGTCAGTACGTGCACGCCATCGACAACCGACTTGTCAAGTTGCACTGGGTCCACCCTTCGTCCCTGGTTCGTATTTCATTCAATTCCCGCCCGCGGCGGCTCCCAGCTTCGACCGGGCTTCCGCAAGTCCCGCCGAAGCCACGCTGTGGTTGGGATTGATGGCCAGAGCTTTCTGGAACGCCTCCACGGCCCCGCCCTGGTCGTTCTTTCGAGTCAGCGCCTGCCCCAGGAGGCTCCAGGCATCCGCGCTCTTGGGGTCGATCGCGGTCGCCTCGCGGAGCGTCGACACCGCCTGATCGAAATCCCCTCTGCGCAAATACAGGAAGCCGAGCCCCCGCAGCGCGGAGACGTTGTCCGGATCGAGCTCCCGGGCCGCCTGGTAC
>CAMPIC010000242.1 GCA_946886185.1 uncultured bacterium | reverse complement strand
TCGACGAGCGCCTCGCGGCGGAGGTTCATCTGTTGATACGCCTCGGCTCGATGGAGCTGGCTCGTCGCCAGGAACGTCGGATGGCCAGTGTGCCGAAAGTATCGGGCTGCGGGGGCCAGCCGCGCGAGCGCGCGATCGAACTCGCCCCTCTGGACATGCACGTGGGCCGCGTTCATCTGAATCTGAGCTTCCAGCAGCCCGAACCGGTCTCGGCACTCTGTTTCCAGCTGCTCGTAAATTTCGATCCCTTCTTCTTCCCGACCGAGGTTGACGAGCGCGAAGGCGCGGTTGAGCCCGAGCGAAATTGCGAGCTCGTCGCGGACGGGCAACAGAGCGAGGGCACGATCGAACTCGGTCAGCGCACCGTCATAGTCGTCGTGCTGAAAGTGGACGTTGCCAAGGCTCACCGAGAGCCGGGCCAGGTACGGGTCATCGTTCGCTTCCTGAAGATGGTGCCTGGCCTCGGCGGCCAGGCGGCGCACCGCGTCATGCCGCCCCAGAAGCGCGAGCACCTGGATCCGACCTACCAGAAGTTGGCCCAAGGTCGGCCCGTCTTGCGCGCGTCGCAACGCGGCCGTCGCTTTCTGGTACGCATCCTCGGATTCTCGAATTCTTCCCGAGTAGGCGAGCGCTTCGGCAAGGGCGCGATAGCCCCAGCCGCGTGATCGGTCGTCTCGCAAAATCTCCGCGAGCTCGACCGCACGCGCGGCGATCGCGCGCGCCTCGGCTGCATCGGTGCTATAGAAGGGTACGGCTGCCTCGCGGAGCTCTTGCACGAAACGCCACGGATCGGGGACAGGGTTCTCCGCAAGCATGCGAACCAGCTCTGCGCGGGGGATGCGGCGAAGCCGCCCGATGTCCGGCCGGCTGGACATCGGCACCCTCAGCCGAGTATCGGATCGATCGGCGCGAGGGTCAGCAGATCATCCCCGGTTCGGATCCGGATCTCGACCCGATCCGACGGAAGAGAGGAAAAGGCGAACTCGCCGGTTTCTCCGAGCTCGAAAGTCGAGGCTGTTTGACCGGCCTGGAAGTGAACCGTGGTGCCGGTGACCGATCCATCCGAGGGAAGGAACTGTCCGAGGATCTCCACCTGTGCGCCGTCGTTCTCGACCTGAAGATGGATCGTCCCTCGAGGCGACTCGTACATCAGCTGGCGCGGCTGCAAGCGAGCTGCTCCGCGGATTCCGGGGAGGGTGGCGCCCTCGTAGCTATCGAGGACCAGGGTGGCGACGATCTCGCGCACTTTTCGATGAACGACGCCGGCTCGGTCGAGCAATGCGCGGGTGCCCTGTTTGAACGCAGGAGCACCTTCGGATCGCGCGGCCGCCTCCAACTCCCGGACGCGCACGAGGGCGCGCTCGATGAGCTCGGCGGGCGCCATCTCCAGGGCATCGGTCTGCAGGATCTCGAGGATGTCCTGAAGCGCAGCCAGAGTCCGGGGATTCGCCTCCATCGACATTGCCTCGATCACGTCGCGGAGCTGTTCCGCGTTTCCGCGGGCTTCGGCTCGCGCCAGCAAGGACGCAAACAACTCGTCGTTAGGCTTGGACTGACTCATTTCGAACTGGCTCCTTCGGAGGCGCTGGTCCCGGGGCTCCCAGGGGAACGGCCTTTCCATCCCCCAGGGGCGCGCTTCCCATTCGCCCGCTCAAGAGTCGAGGCAGCACGATCCCTGATACCGCAGATCTCCGTCCGAATCGTCCGCTCATTCGGGGAGGCCCGATCGTTCCAGGATCTGGCGCATCTTTTCCAGACAACGGGCTCGGGTCGGCCCGATGCTGCCGATCGGGATGCCGTCCCTCGCGGCGATCTCGGCGTATTCCGGCGCCGGTTCCTCGAAGAACAGCGAGTGAAGCAGGCTCCGGCACCTCTCCGGCATACGCGCCAACGCCAATTGTACGCGATGGGATTGCTCGAGCCGCACGCGGACGCGATCAGGCAGTTCGTTCAACTCGGGAACGAGGCCGCTCGCCTCGAGCATCGCATGGGAAACCGCGCCGACCGATTCTCGACACCGCGCGCGGATGCGATTGATCGCTTGTCGATAACTGATTCCGATGATCCAGGGGACCAGTCGATCGGGGTCGCGCAGTCCGGGCAATTGTTGATGGATCGCTACGATGGACGCTTGAAATGCTTCCTCCACTTCCTCGCCCGGGAGATCGGTGCGAAGGATCGTGGAATAAATGAGATTCGCGTAACGGCGCACCATCTCGGTCCACGCGCTCTCTTCGTGGGCCAGGCATGCGGCAATCAGATCTTCAGGAGACGCGTTTTGCATCGCACTCCCCTGGCGTTTCGCGGATTCTGCACGCTGCGAGGCAGTGCGTCGGGTCGGCGCAGACATGCGAACAAGAGTACCACACGAGACCCGGAGTTCCCGGTTCAGGTGACGCAAGGAGGCGCCGCAAACAAAATAGATGGGGGCGTTCGCAACTCCCCATCGTATATTCGGGCGCAGAGGAATCGAAATTATGGCCATGAAATTTGGACTCCACACCAGCATGAGCCTGAACCAGGTTCTCACTCCGCAGATGCGGATGAACCTGGAGCTCATTCAGGCTCCGATTCTCGAGGCGGTGCAAGCGCTCGAGCAGGAGGTCATGGCCAACCCCTGGCTGGAGCGGAACGAAGAGCAAACCGATCCTCGATTTGTGCGCGACGCCGACCGGGCGCGCGAATCCACCGTATCCACGCCGACAGAACAACGCGAATTCGACGAAGCGGAAGCCTGGTTCGAGGCTCCGGCCACTCCCTGGACGCACGAAGAGCTCCCCGCGGACGAGGCGCAGGGTCCGATCGCGATCAAGCTGCAGACTCCTTACGAACAGCTCGAGGCGCAGCTCACCGAGCTCGATGTGACGCGGCCTGTCATGGACCTGGTCAAGGTCCTGATCTGCAATCTCGACGAGCATGGATATCTCGCATCGTCCGAAGAGGAGCTCGCGCAGTATCTCGGCGCGAAGACCCAGGAGCACCTCGACGTGGTCCAGGAAGCGCTCCACGCGATGCGCTATCAGCTCGAGCCTCCCGGAGTCGGAGCGCGCGATCAGGCCCACTGCTATCTCATCCAGCTGGAACGGCAGGGCAAAGGGGACAGCCTGGCGGCGCGGGTGATTCGCGAAGGCGCGCTTTCGGAGATCAAACCTCGCAACCTCGCGCAGGTCGCCCGCAAGCTGGGAGTCAAGGAGCAGGAGCTGCACGAGGCGCTGGATGATCTGCGCCGTTTGTACGCGCACCCGCTATCTTTGCTCGACCAGACGACCGAGCCCACGCGCTATCCCGATCTGATCGTGGAAAACGTGGATGGAGAGTGGATCGTCAATCTCAGCCATCCGCTTTCCGGACGGTATCGATTCCGTGAAACCAAAATTCCGCGCAAGAAAGCCTTCGTCGCCGAGCTCAACGGGAGCGCGGAGGAGGAAGACCCGGCCAAGATCTTGGAGCGGCTGCGCGGCATGCGTCAGAACGCTCGCATGATGGTCAACGCGACCGAGTACCGCGACCGGACCCTCTATGAGATCGGGCGCCATCTCGTCAAAGAGCAGCGGGAGTTCCTCGAGAAGGGAGAGGAGGCGCTCAAGCCGCTTCTCCAGAAAGAGCTCGCGGAAGCGCTGAACATGAACGAGGCCACCATTTCGCGCATCCTCAAGGACAAGTACATGCTCACGCCGCGCGGCCTCATTCCGATGAGCGCGTTCTTCTCGCGGTCGATCACGAGCGACGACGGCGAGAAAGTGTCGAACAAGGCGGTGATGGATGCGCTGCAGAAGCTGATCAACGAGGAGGAGGATCCGGAGAAGCCTTGGAGCGATCAGGAGATCTCCGACCTTCTCAAGGAGCGCAACTTCCCGATCAGCCGCCGCACCGTGACCAAGTACCGGCAGAACATGGGAATCGGCTCGGCCAGCGACCGTAAGGCGATGCGCCGGTTGCGCGAATCGACCGGCTGATCGACCTCTCTCACTCCCAGGGCACGCGGGCGTGTCTTGCCGGCGGCGGGGCGAAGTCACTTGGCGCGCATGGAGCTGACGCCGAACTTGTTTCCCACGACGGTCGCGCTTTCCTCTCCCGCCTGTAGCACCAGAGTGCGCGCTGGATCCGGATTGCGGAACTGATTCTCGCTGATCTCGAGCCCGACTCTGGGACGGCCGCGAACCACCACGGCTGGGAACTGCGCCGCTTCCACGATGTTGCGATGGATCTTGATGTGGTCGCCCGCGATGTCGGTTCCATCGTTGCGATCGGCTCCTCCGTGCATGTCGAACGCGTGGCCGCTGGCATTGGGAAGAACGTAGTTGTATCGAGCCTCGTAGCTGGTTCCCGGCCGTCCCGAGCCCGCCACGCAGTGGCGATACCAATCGAACAGGTTCGCTTCGAGCAGAGCGTCCGCCTGATCGAGATAGACTCCGTAGCCGAGCCTCAGGCGCTGATTGTGGTGCAGGAAACAGTGCCTCACCTGCACCTCATGCGCGCCAGGTCCGACCGCAACGGCAGCGTTGCTCCATCCCCAGAGCTCGCAGTTTTCGATCCGGACCTTGCTCGCCTCGGTGTAGATGCCGATGGAAGCAGGGACCGCGTAGTAGAGATCGTGCCCGCCCTCCATCATGAGCCGCTCGAGCTGATACGAGCGAGACGACGGATCCGGGCCCATCAAGTCGAGTCCCACGATGCGCGCGCGTTCCTGAGCCGCGAACAGCGTCGCTCCGGGGTCGCTCGTGTACAACAGCGCTCCGCTCGAGCCGCGCGTGTGCCGGTCGCTTGCGAGCGTGACTCCAGCGGGAATGACGATCCTCTCGTGCCCCGTCAAATCGATCCGCGCGGTCGAGGGAACGAACACGACCGTGCCTTCGCGCGCATTCGCGAGCGCTTGCAGTAAGCCGGGAGCGTCGACCGCGGAGACGGTGCCGGCTTCGAAAGTGAGCATCTCCGCGAGCGCGGGATCGGTTTGCGCCAGAGCGGAGCGCAGGGATGCCTGCAACGCGAGGTAGTTGGTCCGCTGGGCGTTGCCGATCTCCAGATCGCGTTCCCGCGCGTCGGCGGAGACTCCGTCTGCTCCCACGGAAGACTCGGGCGAGTAGGTCGCCCGCTCCTGCGGAGGCGCGGATTCCGAGGCGTTCCTCGAACGTGCCGCATCGTCGGAATTGGCGCGATCATCGTTGCATCCGCAGAGAATCGAGATCGCGAGGCACGCGATGGCGGCGCGGGAAAGCAAGGTGGTCCGCGGTGGAGTCTGTGCCCGGCTCACAGCAACAGCCCGTTGCCCGCGTCGTTCAGGACCAGCGTCTCTCGCTCCTTCGCGTGCAGCCAGCGCGCACGGCTTCCGGTGTCGTCGCGGGTCACGAGCAGCACGTCATCGATCGACTCCGCCACCGCCTGCAAGTGGCTGATCACCACCACCAATCTTCCTCCCTCCGCTTGACGAGACAGCGCATCGAGCGCTTCCGCAAG
>CAMPIC010000241.1 GCA_946886185.1 uncultured bacterium | reverse complement strand
TGCCGAATGGCTACTACCTCAGTCCCTTCAAAGCTTCCTTGGGGCTCTCCCCGGATGAGAGGAGCTTCGTTCGTCTGGCCTCCGCGAGCGACGACGCAGAGCACCTTCTGGTGATCCGGTTCACCGATGGGCATTCGTATGCGCTTCCCATCGATCGGGCCACGATGCGATTCCACGAGATCGAAGAGCTCGACTCGGCCTGGGTCCAACATCACTTCGTGTGGACTCCGACGAGCGACGGCGACGTGCTGGAGGTATATCCGGGGTTCACACCGCTACCGTATCGAGGGAAATTGACCACGGATCGGGAATCCGGCTATCGAGAGTACCAGCTGCCTCCGTGCTCTCCCGCCATGTTCGACGTCATGGTCGAGTTTGCGATTCGAGAGCTGCAGGCGACCCGCACGAACGAGGCGGGACATTCGAGCACCGCGGAGCTGCTCCTGGACGGCGCTTCCTTGCACATCGGGTATTACACGGATTACGCCACCGCCTATGCTCCCCACGGCGAGAGCTCCGAGGCGGTGCTGCTCTTTGCCCGCAAGTTCGACGAAGCGCTCCAGTCGGGCCGTTATGACGAGCATTTCGTGCGGTCGCTTTGAACGAACCAGGGAGGTAGTGCGGTGTCGTGGTTGATCGCGATCCTGATCGGCGTGCTTTGCGGCGTGGCCGGGGCAGCGCTCACGATGGCGGCGAGTGACTCCATCATCCGCCTGTTCAGAATTTCCACCTTCGAAGGCGCAGCCGGCTATCTGGTGGTCTTCGTTTTGGTGCCCCTGGGCTTCATCGTGGGGTTGATCGCCGGGATCGTCATCATGCGCGTCAACGCACCCGTGGGCACTCCGGCCATCCTGTTGAACACGGGGCTCGCGGTCCTCGTGACGACGGGACTTCTCACCGCCGGCTATGGCACCGCCTACATCGTCCGGGCGCGGAAAGAACATGTCCCTCAGCTTCCCACAGCGATGGCCCTGCACATGGAGATCCGGTACCGGCCGCTTGCCGATCGCGTTCCACGCGATGAGCTGATCCGCGCGAGCCTGTTCGCGTCGGACAAGGACAACGCCTTCGTCGAGATCGATCCCACGCGCTCGGAGGAACGGGACGGCTGGGTGGTGTTCACCTGCGAGGCGCCGCTTCGCTCCAAGAGCGCCACGCGCATCTTTTCCCTGTCGCGCGAGGGGGAAGCGTATCAAGTCTTCCAGCTGCCGCTCGCCGCGGTTCCCTCACAGTCCGATTCCGCCTGGTCCGACTGGATGCCGGCCCGCCCCCCACTCGGAAAAGCGGAGCAGACACTCGATCCAGCAAAAGCGTGCGAGCTTCGTTATCGCGTCGTCGCGCGATGATGACCGCTTCAAAAGGTCAGGATGAGCTTGCCGGTCGTCTCTCCTGACTCGATCGAGCGTTGCGCGTCCGCCACTCGTTCCACCGGGAACGTTTGATGTGGCAGCGGCTTCACCTTGCCCTCCTCGAGCCAGCGAAGCAGATTTGTCATCGCGTCGCCGAACAGCTCACGCTCGTCGAAGAGATAGGAGAGGTTGAACGCGAGCACGCTCCGATTCTCCATCACCATGCGAAGCGGGTCGAATCGAGGAGTGCGGAGCCAGTCCAGCGCGAGCTTCCACTTGCTCGGCCGATCCGCGCCTCGCCGAAACATCGAGTGGAACCCATACGTTACGAGTCGCCCGCCGGGCCTGAGGTGCCGGTAGCTCTCCCGCAAGGTCGCGGCTCCGTTGGCATCGAGGATCATCGTGAATCCGCCCGGAGCGGCGCGCTCCGCCTCGCGCCACAAGTCACCCCGACTCTTGTCGATCACCACGTCCGCCCCGAGCGCGCGGGCGACCTCGCACTTGTGCGCGGAGCCGACGACTCCGACGGTATGGCACTGCGCGACCCGGCAGAGCTGGATCAACGCGCCTCCCACACCACCTGCGGCCGAGTGGATCAACACCGTTTCGCCTGGCCGTAGACGTGTGAGCGCGAAGAGTGGGTAATAGGCGGTAAGGAAGACGGTCGGGAATCCTGCTGCCTCATCGAGCGACAGTTCCTTCGGAAGCGGCAGGATCAGGCTCCGGTCCACCACGAGATGAGACGACCATCCGCCGAAACGGGTGACTCCGAACACTTCGTCTCCGACTCGAAATCCGGCCTGGCCATTGGCGGCGGGAGCTTCCTCCCCCAAGTCCACCACGGTGCCGGCAAACTCGAATCCGGGAGTGATCGGCCATCCGACGTACTTCTTCGCGGAGGAGTAGAGGCCCATGCGGATGGTCGAGTCGGCATAGTTGACGCCGGCCGCGCGCACTTCGATGAGCGCTTCGCCGGGACCAGGAGTCCCGGGATGAAAATCGCGTTCGATCTCGAGCCGATCGTATCCACCGGGCCGGCGAATGCGCACACGACGTGGATTCGAGATCGGTGCCAACGCGTTCCCTCAGCGTTTCCATTGGGCCGGGCGGTGCGCCCATTCCCTCGGCGTCACCGTTTCCAAAAGACGAACGACGGATCGGCGCGAGGATGACTCGGGCATAACCACGCGACGGGGCGAGCGCGCGCCGCCATATGATACCTTCATTCGTATTGCTGTAGAAAGCCCCAGGCCGGGTTGGCCGATCGCGATCTACCTCGCTCGAGACAAGTGTATGCCGCGCGGAGGCACGAGATGAAAGTCCGAAGCTTGATGACCAAGGACGTCCTCACCGTTCGTACGGATACTCCCGTGAGCGATGTGGCCCGCCTCATGTCCGATCATGGAGTGAGCGGCGTGCCCGTGCTCGACGCCGACGATCGGATCGTCGGAGTGATCACGGAGCGCGATCTGATCGTCCGCAATGGGCGCCTGGAGATGCCGGTCTTTCTACAAATCCTGGATGCCTATGTGCCGTTGGAGCTCCCGGGACATCTCAAGCAGCGTCTCCAGCACATGCTCGGAACCAACGCGGAGGATGTGATGACCCGCGAGGTGCGAACGATCGAGCCCGACGCGGAGGTGGAAGATCTGGTCGAGCTCATGGTGAAGCATCACGCCAATCCCGTGCCGGTGCTCGAGGATGGCCGCATCGTCGGCATCATCAGCCGGTCCGACCTCGTCCGCATGATGGTGACTGATCACAACCCGTCTGAGTGAGAGGATCGGATGTCGTATCGCATTGTGGCAATGGCGCTCGTACTGTCCGCGATGACAGCATGCGGGCGAGATCGCCTTACGATGCGGAGCGCGGATGGGACATCTCGTGACCGCCGTCAACCCCTTCAGGGCCGAAGCTCGAACGCGAGTCGGACGGTTTGACCTTGTAAGGAGTTTTCGCCGGCGACGTCGGTGGAGTAGCCGAGAGCAAGGGCTGTTTGCGGGGAGACAGTCCACCGCAATGATCCTCCAACGGAAGCGCGGGAGGCGTATTGCAACGGATCCCGCTGCTCCGGGTCGGCGAGGTCGACGAACGTATCCTCGAGGGCGCTGAGCAGATCGAAACCGAGCTGCACCGAGAATGGGCCGGCAATCCCCGCGCCGGCCTCGAGAAGGGCCACGAGCTCGTCGCTGAAGTCCCCGCCGCGAAATCGATATCCGACCTCGCCGTTCCACCAGCCACGCTTGCCGCCACCCAATGTTCCGGCCAATTGAAAGCGACCTTCCAAGTTCACCTCGCCCGCGCCGAGCGAGTACTCCGGGCGGTCCGAATCGTATCCTCCGGGAACCTCGATGCGACCCTGGAGGGCGGCGGCCAGCGACTTCGTGGGCAGCTTCTTGCGCAAACCGAGCCCGATGTCGCCCAGGCCGGCGACCTGCCGGTCACGCAGACCCGGATCGACCCGATCGACCACCAAAGATCGGAACCGCGCATCGAAGAGAAACGTGACGTCCTCGCGCCAACCGTACTCCAAGATTTGCGAGATGGTGGCCTCGCTGTAGGTGGATTGCGGATCCCACCAATCCCCCTCCAGCGCGTTGCCGCCCTCGTCGTAGTAGCCCTCTGCCGTGTATGCGGAGATGGAGGTCTCGAGATACGTCTTTCCGGCCGGCTGCATCCACGCGTCGGCATGAGCCGGCGAAACCGGCAAAGCGGAGAGACATGCGCAGATGAAGCATGAGATGGCGACCACTCCCGGAGCGGAGCGTCCCGGCAGCGCTTCGCGGAAGCGGCTCCAGCAGGCGCGGGGCGCTCGGACGGGGATGAATTTTTCTGTCCGCGGAGCTGAAGCGGGGTCGGAGTCAGACGCTCGCTTGGACCGGTCGAATGACGATACGATCAAGAGACGTTCCTTTTTCTGAGCTTTTGAATTCCCGGGGAGGCTTCCAAATCCCCCGGCGCGGCCGGTCCCCTGACCGGCGAAACATGCGTGTGTAGAATACGACACACAGGAGCCCGCAGCGAGCGTGAGCCTGGAGCCTGGAATCAGCACGATGCGAGGGGCCGAGCGATCCCGCAAGGGGTGCGCGAGCACGGTCGCCCCGGAGACCCGCCCACAAGGATTGGGCGACGTATCGGCGTTCGGCAATGACTTGCGGGCCACGCTTCCCGCGCTCGAACGGCATAAGCCCCGCGGCCCCGCCGCTCCCCGTTCGCGGCTCCGGTGGCGCTGGATTTCGCTTCTCCTGGTCCATGTGGTCGTAGCGATCCACATCGTTCATTGGAAGATGACCGGAAGCACGCTGAGCCCGATGGAGCCGTCCGAAGCGATGCAGACGCTGGAGCTCGGCTACCTCAATGCCGGCTTCGTGCTCTTCGTTCTCCTGATCCTGTCGACACTCCTCTTCGGGAGATTCTTCTGCGGTTGGGCTTGCCACGTGGTGGCGTATCAGGATGCCTGTGCGTGGCTCCTCGGCAAGCTGCACATACGCCCGCGTCCGGTGCGGTCCCGACTTCTGGTGTTCATTCCATTCGGCGCGGCGTTCTACATGTTCGTCTGGCCGAGCGTGAAGCGAATGTACCAAGGGAGGGAATTGCCGCCGCTCGTCAACCATCTCACGACGGACGCATTCTGGGCGACGTTCCCGGGACCGATCATTGCGGTGTTGACGTTCCTGGTGTGCGGGTTCCTGATCGTTTACTTCATGGGAGCAAAGGGATTTTGCACCTACGGCTGCCCGTACGGCGCCTTCTTCGGGATTGCCGACCGGGTCGCGGTGGGAAAGATCAAGGTCACCGACGACTGCAATCAGTGCGGGCACTGCACCGCGACGTGCACGAGCAACGTGCGAGTCCATGAAGAGGTCGCGAAGTTCAAGGCGGTGGTCGACACAGGGTGTATGAAGTGCTTCGATTGTGTCAGCGTTTGTCCGACCAACGCACTCTACTATGGAAAATCGCGCCCCAGCCTCTTCCGTCTCTCGGAGATCCTGCGCCGGAAAAAGCGCACCTATGACTTCTCCTGGCCGGAGGAGATCGCCATGGCGGTGATCTTCGCTACCGGAATCTACGCGTTTCGCGGGCTTTATGGAGTCGTCCCCCTCCTGCTCTCCATCGGCTTGTCGGTCATC
>CAMPIC010000240.1 GCA_946886185.1 uncultured bacterium | reverse complement strand
ACCTACGTGTACAGCAACCTGCTCGGCAACGAAGCGGGCCGCATGATCTATGACGGCGGGGTGCTCATCGCAACGGATGGAGAGATGATTGCCGCCGGACCGCGCTTCGGATTCCGCGAGGTCTACCTCACGCATGCCGACGTCGATATCGATGCGACGAGAATGAGCCAGGCCCGCCTCGGCAGCCGGCGGCCCAACGTCGAGGACGATCCTCTCTGCATCGAGCGCCGCTTCGTGTTTCCGGAGGTGGACCCGCAGGTTCGGCGGCCGAGTGGACTGGGCTCGTTACCGGAGCTGGACGATGACGATGGCAGGATTCGGGTGGAGCGAGCCGCCTGGGAGCGAAGCGATCCGCTCGATTACGAGGAGTTCTCGCGCGCCGTCTCCCTCGGCCTCTTCGATTACATGCGCAAGAGCCGGTCGTGCGGATTCGTGATCTCGTTCTCGGGCGGAGCCGATTCCGCCGCCGTGGCCTGCCTGGTCCGGCAGATGGTGGGATTCTCTCTCGCGGAGCTGGGAAACGAGGAGCTCCTTCGGCGCCTCGCCTACTGGCCCCTCTCCGCCGAGTCGGAAGAGCAATGGCTCCGGGAGATTTTGACGTGCGTGTATCAGTCCACGCGGAACAGCTCCGAGACGACACGAAACGCGGCCCGGGTCGTGTCGAACGCGCTCTCCGCTCGTTACCACGAGCTCGATGTCGACTCGCTCGTCGAACAGTATCGGGACATCGTGGAAGCCGCGCTCGAGCGTGAGTTGAGCTGGGAGCGGGACGACCTCGCGCTCCAGAACATCCAGGCGCGCGTGCGCGCTCCCGGCGTCTGGATGATCGCCAACCTCGAAGGGGCGCTCCTCCTCGCGACCAGCAATCGTTCCGAGGCGGCGGTCGGCTACGCCACGATGGACGGAGATACCTGCGGCGGCCTCAGTCCGATCGCCGGAATCGACAAAGCGTTCCTGCGCCGATGGCTCCGTTGGCTGGAACGAGTCGGACCGGACGGGCTCGAGCCGATCCCCGAGCTCGCACTGATCAATCGGCAAAGTCCGACGGCGGAGCTGCGTCCTCCCGAGCAGGCGCAGACCGACGAGGCCGATCTCATGCCCTACGATCTGCTCGATGCGATCGAGGATGCGGCCATCGGAGACAAGAAGACCCCGCTGGAAGTGTTCCGCCACGTCTCCGCGCGATTCCCTCGCTACGAGCGCGCCCAGCTGGTGGTGTGGGTCGACCGATTTTTCCGGCTCTGGTGCCGCAACCAGTGGAAGCGCGAGCGCTACGCGCCTTCGTTCCACGTCGATGACAAGAATCTCGATCCGAAGACCTGGTGCCGCTTCCCGATCCTCTCGGGCGGATTCGAGCGCGAGCTGGCCGAGCTCCGCATACGTGAGGGCGAGCGCAGCTAGTGGGGCCGGTTCGAGGACAAGCCAGGGTCGCGCCGTCGCGCGTCCTCCGCCTCGCGCTCTTGGCGGCGTTCGGGTCGGCGGCGCTGGGGAACGTCGACTGCAAGTCCCGCACGACTTCCACCGCTTCCGCGTCGGGGGCGGTTCTTTCCTCCGTCTCCATCGAGAACGGAGACTTCGAGGCGAGCGACTCGCTCGAACCGGTTCCGTCGCGGCTCCCCGGATGGCTCGTGCCGCAGCCATTGATCGCCGGAGGGTATCGGCTCCGGCTCTCCACGCAGCATCCGCACCAGGGAGAATCGTCTGCCGAGCTGTACTCCGATCCCGTTGCCTGGACGCAACTCCCGGGAATGGGAAGCATGGTGCAAGAGCTGGACGCGGTCCCGCTGCGCGATCAGACGCTCCGGCTGAGCGGGTGGATTCGGACCGAAGGAGGCGGCGCGGGTCAGCTCTGGTTGCAGGTGGACGATCCATCGAAGCCGGGAGGGATCTTCAGTCGGGCTCCGGAAGAGGCGATCGAGCTTCCGGAGTGGACATGGTTCGAGCTCGTGGGCTCCATCGCGATGGACGCAGTCGGCATTCACTTCGGAGCCAATCTGGTCGGGCAAGGCTCGTTGTTCCTGGATGACGTGCATCTCGACATCGTCGAGTCGATCGGGCATGAGCCGGCCGCGCCGATCTCAGACCGCGGGATGGACCATCTGGTCGCCGCGGGCCGTCTCCTCGATGTGCTGCGGTTCTTTCATCCCAGCGATTCGTGCGCCTCGGCTCCGTGGGATCGCGTGAGCGTTGCGCTGGTCGCCGCAGCGGAGTCGGCGGGGGACGCGCGGGAGCTCGCGGATGCATTGACCCGAATCGCGGAGCCGCTCGCGCCCAGCGTGACGATCTTTCCGACCGGAGACGAGCGCGCGCGGGAACGCAAACAACGCGAGGTCGCGGAACGCCTCCAAGGGCACCGGCCGGTGGGGCTCATCCACTGGAACCATTACGGCGTGGGCCATCGGGACGTCGGGTTTCCCGAGCGAGAATCGGTCTACCGAAGCTGGCGCGGCGTAGTGGAGGGAGCCGACCTGTCGGCGTATCCGAAGATGCCCACGGTGGAGTTCGATCTCGGAAGCGGCGTCAGCGCGATCATCCCCACCGCGGTCTACATCGACGAGACGCACCGTTCGCTTCCGCCCGCCAAGAACGCGCAGACGGATGGATCTGCGGTGAGCGAACCGGGTTCGACAGCGCCCAGCGGGAGCATGCCCGGCGCGGGCGCGTCCGGTGCGAGCGTGCCCGCCGGAACCTCGCTCCGCAATCACGTCCCGGGCAAGCCCGACGGATTCCGGGTGAGCGCGAATGACCGCACGACCCGTCTCGCCGCGGTGCTCTATGCCTGGTCGATCTTGCGCGAGTTCTATCCGAACTTCGATCTCGGCTCCTGCCCGGAGAGCGAAACGTGGCTCCGGGAAGCCTTGTCCGAGGCGGCTCTCGACCCCGATCGCGACGCCTTTCTTTCCACTTTGCGAACGATGCTCTCCTGCCTCGGCGATGGGCACGCGGAAGCGCACGCGTTCTATCCGGAGCGGCCCGGGCAGCTTCCTCTGCGCTGGCGTTGGGTCGAGGATCGACTGGTCATCACCGAAGTTGCCACGCTTGCCTCGTTTGATCCGTCGGAGTCTGTGCGCCAAGGAGATGTCGTCGTCGCGATCGGAGGCCGGCCGACCGAGGGTCTCTTGGACTCGCTGGGCGCCTACATCAGCAGCCCCACCGAGCGATGGCGGCGCTACCGCGCGAGCGAGCGTCTCGCCACCGGGGCGATCGGTTCCACGCTGCGGCTAACCGTCGACCGAAGCGGGAAACGCCACGAGGCCACGCTTCCGATGCTGCCCGCGGTCGAGGTCGAGGCGGCGTTCCCCTCAACACAATCCGAACCAATCCGCTCCCTCGAGGAAGGGATCCATTATGTGGATCTCTCGCGTTTGCACGACGACGCGCTCGCCCAGTTCCTTTCCCAGTCCGCGAACGCCGATGCGATCATCTTCGATCTGCGCGGCGATCCCGATGATGTCGGACCGCAGTTCCTCGGCCACTGGGTCGATTCCCTGGTTCTTTCGCCGGAATGGAGAGTGCCGCTGCGTCACGGACCGGGCACCGCGGCATGGATTCGCAGCGATTCGCCGCTCGAACCGGAAGTTCGATCGACCCGGTGGGCTCTCGATCCGATCGCGCCGAGGACGCGCGCGCGCATCGCGATGCTCATGGACGAGCGATCGATCAGCCGCGCAGAGACGTTCCTCGCGGTCGCGCAGCGTGGTCTGGGCGCCGTGCTGGTGGGCGGTCCGAGCGCGGGGACTCTCGGGAACGCGAACCGCGCCCGCTTGCCCGGAGGTTTCCGCATCACCTGGACGGGCATGGACGTCTATCAGGGAGCCGAGTCTCCGACGATGCCCAATCCTCGCCTATCCGGGATCGGCATCGCTCCCGACATCCTGGTCTCTCCCACGATCGAAGCGATCCGGGCCGGGCGAGACGAGGTTTTGGAAGCGGCCATCGAAGCGGTCAAACGCTGAAGGGCCCCATCGAAGCACGCCCAACCGGTACGAACGGAGAGTTGACCGACTCGGCGCCATTCCATCGGCAATCGTGGTGCACGAGTTCAAGGTGAATCAATCGACCCTTCGGAACTCGTATCCTCCTGCGATCGGTCCCCAGAGCTGCGTCCCCTGATCATCGAATCCACGATCCCAGCTATACAGAAGTTCGGGAGTGATGCGCACTTCGGAGGTCGCATGGCTGGCTCCCTGCAGCTCACTGCGACAGTCCGTTCCGATCGTGCTTCCGATGAACGAGCGTTCTCGCCGCACGAGCAGGAGATCGCATCCTTCCCTCGCGCGAAGGGAGTCCGGAGACAGCGCGCGCAGCGGATCCGGATCGTCCACCTGGCGGGCGAAGCGCAGAGATCCGGGAATGGTGAACGTGCTGGCGCGAAACGCGCTGTCGGACAGCGCCGTGATGTGGAACACCCGCTGCCGGTACGGCAGCTCGTCGCGTCCCGCCGCCCACTGCTCGATGTACAACCAAAGTCCCGGACCGCGCTCAGGCCAGATCCGCGCGGCCTCCAATCGGATGTCTTCATACGAACTGTCGGCGGCCGCCTGCGCGGCGCTCGAGAAGGTTCCCGTCATCCACTGTCCGAGGAGCCCAAGGCCCGACTCGAGAACCGCGCCGCGTTGATCGACTTCGGCGGAGCCGCCGGGTTCCTTCGCCTGGCGGCGCTCGTCGGACGCAGTGCAGCCGGCCAGCGCGAACGCGATGACCAGCCACTGGAAAGAACGCATTCCACCTCCACGAAAGCCCGCTTCGACGAATCCACGAACTCGCGGGCGAGGCTACGAGGAGATGGAACGGCGATCAAGGCCACAAGATCCGGAGGATCGAGCAGATCATCGACCCTGCCGTGCACGCGACACAGAGCGGATGCCCGGGATGGTCCTCGCAAATCTCCCGGCGGCATCCGTCGATCAGGTCGCACGCGAGCTCGAACTCCAACGGAATGTATTGGGCGATTGCGCCTCCCGCCGAGGGCGACGATGCGGACAGCCAGTCCACGAATCTCGCATCGGAGAGGAGCGAAGCCAGCAGCCTGGCGTCATCGGATTCCGCGAGACCGGCCGCGGCCCTTCCGAGCGCGTCGAATCGCATATCGCGCTCGGCTCCTTCCACCCAGGTAGCGTCGTAGCTGCTCGTCCCATTCTCGAAGCGGTACCGCTCGCGACGCCGGCCATCCGGAAGCTCCGAGCAGAAGATCTCGAGGCGTTCGCTTTCCGACCGTTCGGATAGCACGCCTCCGGCAGAGGTGCCACGGGCTCCCAGCTCGTAGCGGATGCGTCCACTCTCGTCGCGAATCTGAAACGACACTCCCGCACCGTCCGGGTCTTGCGTACGACTCACCGCGAACGTGCGGTCCACATAGAGCGGCGCGGAGGATGTGCTTTCGCTCGGTCGTCCGGGAGTTTGCACGCGGACGCGCAGCTCCCCGCCATCCGCGCCCGATCCGGCGCCCTCGATCTCCGACAGCAGCGCCGTTCCCCACGCGTAGTCCAGGTG
>CAMPIC010000239.1 GCA_946886185.1 uncultured bacterium | reverse complement strand
CCAGTCCCACTTCTGCATCGGCGCCGCTCTCTCCCGAGGAGAGCACGCGCAGGCCATACCGGGGCTCGCCGGGCGCGATTTCTCCCACGGAAAGGGCAGCCTCGACAGGCAGTCGACGGTAGCGCGGCTCTTCGCGTTCCGACTCCAGCACCTCGGTTCGTACGCGGGCGCGCGTCGAAGCAAAATCGACGTCGCGAACATCCGCCGTCAGATCGAGCACGTGCAGCGCCCCATCGCGAGCGGTTGCGGGAACGTCGACGCGGACGAAAATCGATCGTGATTCTCCCGGGGCGAGTGTGACTTCGTCCGGTTCGATGCGCACTGGCCAGGCGGGGATCGATTCCGCATCGATCGAGATCACCTCGGTCTGGTTGCCGTCGTTGCGCGCGAGCACCGAGACGTCGACTTGCTGTCCGGCGCGGGCCTCGAGCTCTTCGGACGAAGGGACGAGAGCAACTCCATGTCGACCGTTCACCGCCACCCCGCGGATGGCAATGCCCGCGGGGGTGCCGGGGTCGTCGGGCTCGGTCAGCCAGAACGTCGCGTCGTAGCTGCTGTCCGGACTCGCCTGATACGGGACCCGCACCGTGAACGGAACGACCCGCGAGTCGCCCGGAGCGAGCGAGATGGTCCGCTCGCTGGAGAGCGCCACCCAAAGAGGAGGCGGGACGAGTCGTACCTGGAAGGTGCGGCGGCCCGACGAAGCGTCTGCATCGTAGACGAGCCGGCAGCTGAAGGTGCTGAACGCACCTGGATCGGCGGCCGGCGACTCGAGAGAAGAGAAAGTCAGATCCTGCGCATGGGCGCGCACGACCACGAGAAGCAGCCCGACCGCGGCCGCGCCGATCCATCCTGGAATTCTGCGGCAGTCACGAGACGTTCGGATCGCCGCTGCGCCTCTTTCAGTATGGCTCGACGCGGAAGAGCAATCCGAGGTCGTACACGCCCGGTTCGGTGAGCCAGTCCATCCGAACGCGCACGTCCAACGCGATGCGCGCGTTTCCCCCTTCCGGGTTCGCCAGTACCAGGGTTTCGTTCCCGTCGATGGGGCGATATTCTGCGGAAGGCGACTCATCCAACTTCCATTCGAGGTCGGAGCTGGTCTTGCCCCTGTCCTCGGCGGCGAACGACGGACGATCCGCTCGCAGATAAAGCGCCCATCCACGCGGATCGGTCTTGGGAAGGGCAATGTCGACCACTAGTGCGAACTGTCCGCGCATAGGGTCGAGCTCGATCCGGCCCGCATCCAGCTCCTGCTCCGTGACGAGAGGGAGCAGCAGGCGGCGCGTCTCGATCCGGATCGACGGATCGGCGAGACAGGGTGCAGCCCAGAGCGCTCCGAGCACTGCCGGTAGTGACGCGATCCAGGCAACGAGAGTCGAACGATCCATCGAGGCGATGTCCCTCCTCCGGATGACCGGTGTTCGAGGTGTTGACGTATCTCGAGAAGCGACGTGGAGTCATTCGGCCGTCCCCTTGAGCCGGTATTCGAACCGCGACTCAAAGGCGCCGGAATGGACGCGCGCCTCGCCGAGCGCCACTCGGACGCGCAGCTCCAGAGCGATGTCCCGGCCCGGTCCGCCCTGCGCGATCTCGATCCATGCATCGGAGACAGGGCGATAGGTCTCTTCCCCTCCGGAGCACAGGATCTCGTGGCGTGGAGTGCGGCGTCCCTCGGCGCGGTCGTCCATTCGCATTTGAAGGACCCAATCGATGTTGCTGGCGATGCGCAGCTCGATAGGGCGCGGGAGGACGACGTATCCCGGAACGAGCGCGTCCACCGTGAGCTCCGGCATGACCAAAGCGGGATGCACCACCTCCATCCGCTGCACCGGAGGCACCATCACCGAGAGGTCGACGCGCGCCTCCGTCGCGGCGCTGACGGAAGTCGGGGCGCCGTAAACTGCGATCGTGAGAAGTGAGAGCACGGAAGCTCGAGTCGCGAGCGCCCGGTTCCGGACTACCCGCTTCATCTTTTGGCGACCTTCTCGCGGATGGAGGCGCGCGGGCCGACTTCCAGAATTTCTTCGCCCGCGACGAGAGCGTCTCCCCCGTAGTCCACGATGGCGAGCACCGTATAGGTGTCAGGCGCCAGCTCCTTCTCCGACTTGGCGGTGAGCTCGCGGCGGCTGTCGGGGAAAATCGTGAACTGTCCGTCGGCGGCCGGGAGCAACGTCTCCACGACTTCGCCCGCGCTGTTGCGCAGCTCGATCCATCCGCGGCACCGCAGGAGGACGTTGCCGGTGTTCACGACCGACAGGATCACGTCGCGCGCGTCCGGGGAGGACTCGATCTGGACGCGTTCGACGATCATCGCGGGGACGGCGGTTCCGGGAACCTCTTCGAAAATGCGAACTCCCATGCGCTGCCGCATGAAGACCTGGTAGGTGCGTCCCGACATCGCCTGCTGCGTCGGTTCAGGAGTGCTGATCTCCTCGATGTAGAGCTTCGTCCAGTAGCTGCCGCGAGCGTCGAGCGGCGTCGAGAGATCGAAGAAGACATTGCGTGTCTCTCCGGGAGCGAGCTCGATCAGCTCCGGTCCCAACTCGACCCAGGGAGCGCAGCTTCGCGCGAGCGTTCCCAGTATGAGCTCCGCCTCGCGGCCATCGCTCTCGAACTGGCTGTCCGCCAGATACAGCTTGAGACTGAGAGGTCGCGCGCCGGTGTTGCGAATGACCAGAGAAGCGGAGCCCCGCCCTCCCGCCGGCACGGCGAGATGATGTTCCATCGGCGAGACCACGAAGGACGCGCTTCCGATCGCCGGAGTCATCGCCAATGCCGCCGCGCCCATGGCGACAGCGCGCCAGAAAGTCATAGAGAGATCCTTCCTCAGGGAATGTGTCCTACCAGCGTGTAGGTGACGGCGATCGAGTAGCCCCCCGGCACGTCGGCGGACCAGTCGAGCAGCACCTGGGTCTGGATGTCGACCACGTTGTCCGAGGTGCCCGCATCGCCCGAAAGCAGCATTCGATCGACCGCGTCCAGCGTGACGAAGGAGTCGGCGCCGTTTTGAATCGTTCCGTCGGGCAGGTTGGAGATCCGGATGCGGAGATCGCCCTCGTTCTTGTCGTATCCCGGGGGGCAAGTCCAATCCCCGCTCAGGCGCGCGGAGAGATCCCATGATTCCGTGGTGTTCAAGGTGAGAACGGTCGCGGACGGATCGGAGTCGATGTGCCCCGTCTCGTACGCGGACTCGCCTCCGGCGCCAGCGGAAAGAGTCAGGAGCTGGCTCACGTCTCCGGAGATCTGGAGCTGCGCGAGAAGCGGGATCTGGTAGAAGAGGGTGGAGCGGGCGAGCACTTCGCCCTGCGCGGGACCGGCCGCGAGGAGGCAAAACGGAATGACGGCGCGGGCGAGCGTGCGCGCCTGCGTCGTTCTTCTACGGCGGATTCCTTCGCCGTCCCTGTGCGAACTGCTCGGCGCCATCCTGGCTACCTCAGCTCGTCTCCGCGTCCTGCGGAGCGAGGTCAGGTCGAGCTGGTCATGCGGACGACTGATTCGAGACGGACGGTGAAGTCGTCACCATCCAATCGTCGATTGAGTCAGGGCGTCGTTTCCATGGTGTAAACCAGCGTGATCGAATAGACGCCCGGGATGTCTTGCTCCCAGTCCAGGAGCACCCGGGTCTGAATGTCCACTTCGTTGTCCGAGACTCCGGCGTTGTGCAGCAGCATCGCGGTCTTGGCGTTGCTCGTCGTCTGGTAGGAGTCGTAGTTGTTCTGCACCGTGCCGGTCGGAGTGTTGGTGATCTGAATGAGCAGATCGGCCTCATCCTTGTCGTACGGAGCTGGAGAGGTCCAGCCGGCGCCCGAGTAGTTGACTCCCAGAGACCACTGCTTGTTCGCGTCGAGCGTGAGAACGGTCGCGTCCGCGGCCGATTCCACGTAGCCGGCGTCGTAGGCAGCTTCTCCTGTCCCATCCTGGGTCAGAGTGAGAAGACCCGAGAGATCCCCGGCGATGCCGATCTGGCAAAGCTCCGGAATCGTCCCGCCCACCGTCGAGTTTTGCGTGTCGACGTCATCTGCGGCGGAGGCAATCCCCGCCGAGACGAGCACCGCTAGCATTCCGAACCATTGCTTTCGCATGGACGGCTCCCTTGCTCATGCCTCAGATCGAGCTGCGTGGGCCGCAGCTCTCCAACGGGGGAGTGTTCGGCAGGGAGATCAGGAATGATGAGTGGTAGAAGTAAAAAAGTAGAGGTTTCTCCTCGGAAGGGATCGGGGGGCCCGATGCGCGGGCTGACCTTATGGATCGGTACTGGCCGCGGCGTTCAATGGGCCAGCGCGGAAAGACCCAGCAGCGCCGGTCCATCAGCGCGTTCGAACCGCTCCGTCACGATCTGGAATTCGGTCTCCGCCATGTCCAGGATCGCGGCGAAACGGTCGGAGTCGCGGATCGGATCGAGCCATGGATCCCGCCGGAGCACCTGCACGCACAGGAATCCTCGGGACACGATGTCCGCCAGGACGGAGAGCGAGGTCTCGCGCTCGCCGACGTAGGCGAGCTGGCGGGCGGCAAAATACAGCCCCTCCGGATCGCGGAACGACGAGGAGAGGAGCTTGAGAGTCCCCTCGATGCACTCCTCGCGCTTCCCGGTCAGCGCGCATCGCGTGGCCACATACATCTCGCTGATCACTCCGGGAGCGGAAGTCCGCTCCATTTCATTGAGGCCACGGATCGCATCTTCGGCCCGTCCCATGAGCGGCAGCGCGTAGTAGCTCATGAAGCGCATCTCTTCCTGGTCGTGCGCGATGGCTTCTTCGTACTCGCCCATCATCCAGAAGGTGTAGGCGACGCTCGTGGAAAGATCCGGGTCGATCTGCCGTCCGCGGCGATGCGCGGCGAGCGAAGCATCGAGGATTCCGCAGAATCGGCATGCGAGCACGAGACCGGAAAAGATTTCCGCGTCGGTGGGATGGGCGCGCGCTCTTTCGAGCAATCGGATCATGGCATCGCCGGAGGAGCCTCGATGCTCGACTTCGAAGTAGGTATAGAGATTGTGCGCGAGAGACGAGTCCGGATCCAGGCTCAAGGCCGTCTGGAACGCCTGATCCGCCAGCTGGACGTAGCGATTCGGCTCGTCCGTCTGGCCGTATTTGGCAATCACCCGGTAGGTGCGCCCGAGGCGTGCCCAGGCCGGCGCGTAGGTCGGGTCCTCCCGCACGCATTCGAGGTAAAGATCGCGAGCCGCCGACCACAGCTGCCAGTTCTGAGAGAGCCGGTTGGCGCGGAGATACAGCTCGTAGGCGCGGGGATTCCTCGGTTCCTCCTTCCGCATCGAGAGCTTCTCGGTGGGAGTCGGCACGAGCGCGAGTCCGGTCAGGATTTCCTGGCAGATCCGATCTTGCAGCTCGAACAGGTTCCGTACGACCCCGCGGCTTTCGCTGGAGCGTGCGACGTCTCCGCTGCGAAAGTCGACCAGCTGCGTGGTGATGCGGATCTCGTCGCCGGCGCGCACCAGCGTGCCCCGGATCATCAAGTCGATGTGCGCTGCCTCCGAGCCTTCGAGC
>CAMPIC010000238.1 GCA_946886185.1 uncultured bacterium | reverse complement strand
GCAGCGATGATGACGGCGAGCCGTCGGGCACGGCGGGCGCTCCGATCCTGGCGGAGCTGCGGCGGGGCGAGCTGTTCGACTCGCTCGTGGTGGTGACCCGGTACTTCGGCGGCACGAAACTCGGGACCGGCGGACTGGCGCGGGCCTATGCGGAAGCCGCTCGACTGGCGGTGATGGCCGCCCCGGAGCGGTTCGTGTGGCGGGAAATGACCTTCGTGGTGTCGTGCGCGTACGAAGACCTCGGCACGGTGGAAGGCTTCCTCGCGAGGGAGGCCAGCTCGATTCGAAGCGTGCAACGCGAGTTCGCCGCCCAGCCGAAGTTCGTGGTGACCGCGCTGCGGAGCGAGGCGGATCGGTTGCGGGACGGGCTGGTGGAGGCGACCGCGGCGCGGGTCGAGATCACCCGACCCGGCCCCGTCTGAAGCGGAACGCGGAGAACTCTCATCCGTCACGAGCCGGCGCGCTTTCCAGGCAACTCGAGAGCGAGGCAGCCCGTACAGAAGGCCGTTCCCACGATCGACGGGGCTACCCGAGTCCGAAACGAGGCACGATGTCCATCAGCTCCGCGACTCCCGAGAGCGCCCCTCCGCGGATCAGCCTCGGATCCTCCATCGCGATCGCTTCGGCAGGCTTCCTCGCTCCCGTCACCGCGGCGCGCGCCTTCCGGCGCATGCTCTTGCTGGGCATCGGGTTCGTGGCGCTGGTCGTCGTCCTCTCCGCGCTCGATTTCCTCTCCCCCGGTGAGCTCCGCTCACTGCGGAAGTTCGCCATCGTTCCCGGCATTCCGGTAGGGGCCGCCATCTTGGCGGAGATGGCGCTGCGCGATGCGATGACGCAGCGCACCCTGCTCTACACCCTCCTGGGACCGGTATCGCGGGCTCGGCTGGCGGCAACCCGGACGGTATGGACCGCGATGCTGCTGGCTCTCGGGATCGCGGCGCTCCTCGTGGTGCTGCAGATGCTCGTCTCGAGCATGGATGGACTGATTCAGCGGTTGCTCGCGGCCGTGTTCGGATCGCTCGCCTATGTCGGGATCTTCGGATGGATCCACTTGCTCACGCGCCGCGGCACGATCGCTTCCCTCGCGCTCTACGCGACGTTCGATCACGCGATCGGAATGCTTCCGTTTTCCATCCGGATGATCGCGCCTTCGTATCACCTGCGCGTGCTCGGAGATGCGCAGTCCGCGTTTCCGATTCCGTTCCTGGGCGAGCCCGCGAAAAGCACTCCTTGGCTGGCGTCGCTCGTACTCCTCGCGATCGCCGCGCTCGCCACCTTCCTCACCGCTCGCCTCTTCGCGCGCAAGAACCTGCCGGAGCTGTGCTGACGATGGAGCGCGCACCCTGGATCGAGCTGGAAGGAGTGGAGCTCTCTCGCGGGGGCCGGGTGGTGCTCCGCTCGTTGAGCGCATCGCTCGGCGGGCAGGCAATCGGATTGGTCGGCGCGAACGGCGCCGGCAAGTCCACATTGATCGGCGCGCTCCTGGGAGTGCTGCGCGCGCAGCGCGGCCGGATTTGCGTGCTCGGCCTCGAGCTTCCGGCGCGCGCGCTGGAAGTGCGGACCCGGGCTGGAGTGATGGCGGAGCAAGCGGGCATCTTCCCGGGCGGCTCAGGCGTAGATGCTGTTTCTTATGCGGGACAGCTCAGCGGGCTGCGCAGACGCGAGGCTTTGCGGCGCGCGCATCGCGCTCTCGATGCGCTCGGAGTCGGAGAGGAGCGCTATCGTCCGACCGAAGGCTTCTCGACCGGGATGCGGCAGCGCTGCAAGCTCGCGATGAGCCTCTGTCATGATCCGGAGGTCTTGATCCTGGACGAGCCGACGGTGGGGCTCGATCCAGCGGGCCGCCTCCAGCTTCTCTCGCTCATCCGCAGCCTGGCGCGCGAGGGAAGGCGCATCCTCCTCAGCACGCACGTGCTCCAGGACGCCGAGTTCTTGTGCGACGAGATGCTGCTCCTGGAATCGGGGACCGTGGCTTACGCCGGTCCGGTGGCGCAGCTCGTCGATCCCGGCGCCGGATCGATGATCGCGGAAGGAGACGGCCTCGATCTCGCGCTGGTGGAAGCGCTGCGCGCTTCGGGTCTGGAAGCTCAGCTGGAAGAAGCGCGAACCAGCGCCGGAGCGGCGGTTGGAACTCGCGTGCGATTCGCATCGCGCGGCGATCCCGATCTCACGCAATTCTGGTCGGTGGTTGCGGGAAGAGCGGAGATCCGGCGGCTGCGCCGCGACACGATTTCCCTGGAGGATGCGGTTCTCACGGCGATGGACGACGCTCGGCAGCGCGCCCGAGAGGGCCGGTCATGAGAGAGTCGGCCATGCAAGCTCCGGGAGCCGGCCAGGTGGTGGGCGCCATCGCGCGGCGGGAGATCCTGCTCGCCTCCAAGCGGCGCTTGCTGCGCCTGCTCTTCCTACTCAGCGTGCTCCCGCCGATCGTGCTGATCTTGATCCTCGTCGTGCGCAATATGGCGGAGCAGTTCTCGGGTACTCGCATCCCCTGGGATCCGCTCGTCCACTTCATCCAGTTCCAGTCTCTGCCGGTGGCGTTGCTCGCGCTCGGACTGGGCACTCCGGTGATCGCGCGCGACCGCGCGGAGGACGTCCTCTTTCTTTATGCGACTCGGCCGGTGCTTCCCTGGCACTACGCGCTCGGGCGCATGCTCGCGGTGGCGGGTCCGGCGGCTGCGCTACTGCTGGTTCCTGGGCTGCTCATCGTGATCCTGCGCGTCGGAGTGACCGGCGATCTCGACATCGGCCCCGCGCTCGAGATGCTCGCCCGGCTGAGTGGATCCGCTCTGCTCACCGCGTGCGGCCTCGCCGGAGTCGCGGTCGGCGCGAGCGCGGTCACGCGGCGCGCGCGGTGGGCGATGTTCCTGGCGCTTGCGTGCTTCACCGTTCCGGACGTGATCGCGAAATTGATCTCGCCGCGCGATCCGTGGCCGCTCGGACTCGGAACCGCGGTGGCGGAGACGATCGCGAGCGCGTTTTCGCGCGCGGACCATGGCGCGATCGCCGCCTGCGCGCTCCTCTTCTTCGCCGCGACGGGATATGTCGTGATCGTGCAGCGCGTGCGCGGAGAGATGATTCCATGAGCCGAATCGTTTCCGCGGAAGCAGCTCACCATACTGCGGCTCAGTCGTCCCCAGCGCCGGTCACGAATGCTCTCGACAGCGACGTGCGCGCCAGCCTGCGCGGAGTCAGCGTGTTCTATGGCGAGGTGCTGGGGCTCAGCCGCGTCGATCTCGAGCTTCGCGCCGGCGTCACCGGGGTGGTCGGTCCCAATGGATGCGGCAAGAGCACACTCATGCGCGTCCTGACGGGGCTGATCACGGCATCCGAAGGAGAGATCTCGGTCTTGGGAGGCCGGCCGTTCGACGATGCCTCGATCCGGCGGCAAATCGGGTTCGTGCCCGCCACCGAATGCTTCTTCGACGGTCTCCCCGCGCGCCGAAACCTCCAGATCGCGTATCGCATGCGCGGCTTCCCCAGAAAGTCCGCGCACGAGATGGCGGAGCGCGCGCTCGAAATCGCTGGATTGGCGAGCGAGGCGCACCGGATCTATCGAACCTGGTCGCGCGGAATGCGCCAACGCCTCAAGCTCGGCCTCGCGCTGGCGGATGATGCGGCGCGCATCGTGCTGCTCGACGAGCCGTTCCTCGGAGTCGATCCCCCTTCGCGCCGCCATCTCCAGGATCTCGTCCTCGCACTGGGCAGCTCGGAGCGCGCCGTGCTGGTGTCCTCGCACGTCCTCCACGAGATCGAAGCGCTCACCGATCGGGTCGCGGTCCTCTCGCATGGACGCATCCTCGGCCACGGCAGCATCGCGCATCTCCTCGAAGAAGTGCGCGACCGCCACCCGCACCGGATTCGGCTCGGCACTTCGCGCGCGCGGGAGCTGGGAGCGCACCTTCTCGCGCTCGACCACATCACCGCGCTGCGCATCGAGGAAGATGCACTGGAGCTGATCACCGAGACGCCGAGCGTCGCGTATCGCCAGATCGCGGAGGCGATCGCCGCTTCGGGCATCGCGGTGCACGCGCTCGAATCGCTCGATCAGGGCCTGGAGGCGGTGTTCCGCAACGTCACCGCGGCAGGCGTGGAGCGCCTCTAGTGGAGCAGATTACCGGCAGATCGGCGCACCTCGCGGAACACTTCGCCGTGCGTGCAATCACGTTCGGCTCGCGATCCGCCGGCGGTGAGGGAGAGGCGAGTGGTATAGTTTCTCCAGGACGACGCCGGGGATGAACCGCAAGAGGGAAATCATGGTCAAGCATTGGAAATGGAGCCTGCTCGCAGCTGCGGCGTTCGCGATGAGCGCGATGACCGCGATGACCGCGACTGCCGAGCGAACTGTCGCGAATGGGGACCAGACCACGTCGTACCCGAGCCTGAAGAGCATGCCTGCTCCGGAATATCCGCAGGCAGCTCGCGACGCCAAGATCGAAGGACGCGTTCTGGTGCGCGCCCTGGTGGGGGTGGATGGCCGCGTCGAAGAGGCGTTCCTCGTGGACGGCGATGAGATCTTCGCGGCCTCGGCGATCGAGGCTGTATCGGAGGCGCTGTTCGAACCGGCAACGAAGGACGGGGATCCGATCGAGGTCTGGGTCAGCGTCCCGATCCGTTTCGAGTTGGACTAGGCCAGCTTCCTCGTTCGTTGGAGTCGGCGGGCGTGCTCGTCTTCCCTCGAAGCAGAGCGCGCCCGCTTTTTCCGTTGGTATGGCCGAGCGCGCCGCTCAGCGGCCGTCTCCATCCAGGATATTGCCGAGACCGCCGAGCGCGTCCAGGATCGAACCCTCTCCCTTGCGGCGTCCACCGGTCTGCGGAGCTGAGGCGTAAATGCGGCTCGCCAGTCGGCTGAACGGGAGCGACTGGATGAAGACGCGCCCCGGCCCGGTGAGCGTGGCGAAGAAAAGACCTTCTCCGCCGAACAGCACCGTCTTGACCCCCCCGACGAACTGGATGTCGTAGTTGATCTGCGGCTCGAACGCGACGAGACACCCGGTATCGATCCGCATCGTTTGACCCGGCGCCAGATCCTTGGCGATGACATGCCCGCCAGCGTGCACGAAGGCGAGACCGTCTCCTTCCAGCTTCTGCAGGATGAACCCTTCGCCGCCGAAAAGCCCGGTGCCGAGCTTGCGCTGGAACGCGATCCCCACGGAAACGCCCTTGGCGGCGCACAGGAACGAGTCCTTTTGGCAGATGAGCGAGCCGCCGTGCCGCAGCAGGTCGACCGGAATGATCCGTCCGGGATAGGGAGAGGCAAAGGCGACTTTCTGGCGTGACGAAGCGGAGTTTCCGAACAACGTCATGAAGAGCGATTCGCCGGTGATGACGCGCTTGCCGGCGCTCAGGACCTTCTCGAACAGCCCCGAGCTCTTGGAGCGATGGCTGCCGTCTCCGAAGATCGTCTCCATCTGGATCCCCGGGTCCATGTACAGGAACGCGCCCGCTTCCGCGACCGCCGCTTCTCCCGGATCGTGGGTGATCTCGACCAGCTGGTTCTCTTCGCCGATATTTTCCTACT
>CAMPIC010000237.1 GCA_946886185.1 uncultured bacterium | reverse complement strand
CGATCGTGAGATTGCCCCGATGCTGGACGAACGCACTGTCGCGCTCGTTTCCCTCGGAATTCTTCAGGCAGATCCGCAGCCGCGTTTGCCGGATGGGCGAGGTCCGCGAATCGCTGATCGCGCTCCCGGTCTCGGCGGACTCGAGATACACGGTCCACTCGGCTCCCGGAGAATAGAAGTCGCGCAGGTCGATCGGCTTCCAGGAAAGTGGCGTGGACGCTGCCTTGCGTGTCACTGGCTCGGTGAGAGCGGGGTCCGGGTTCGTCTGCGCGCTCGCCGTGGAGACGAGGACCGAAGCAAGGAACGCCCCGGCATACGACGCTGCCCGCCGCGGCGGAAAATGCTTTCTACTCGGCGTGGCGTGGCGCTCCATCGCGTCCCGGTCCTCCATGCGATTCAACGGGGAGACTCGGCTCCTTTGCTGCGGCGGCCGGCGACGATCTCCTCACCCCCCGCAGAGCATAGCCCCTGGAACCGCAGAGAGCGGAGCGGGTTCCCCCGCTTGCTCCCCGGCGCGTTTTGGTCTTCCATCCCCCAATGTTGCCGTTGCTCACGCTTTCTCTCGCTCGCCTCCCCGCCACGCGAAGGGATCGTTTCGCGACCGCGCTCGCGCGTCTTCCCGGGCTCGAGGAAAGGCGGAACGCCCATCGTGACTGCGTCCAGACCATCCTGGGCGCGGCCGGGGATGGGCCGGAGCGGGGAGCGGGACGTCACGGCCGGCGCCGCGCGCTTGCGGAAGGTCGCTCGATCCATGGCGCGTCGCATTGCGAGGCAGTGCGGCGCCACTTCGTCTGGGCTCTGGAGTTTCTCGCGGAGATGGGCGGCCATCGCCATCCCGTCGAGGATCGCACCTGCGCCCTGTGGGACCCACGAGACCACGCCCGCCTGATCGTGACCGCGCATCGCGGAAACTGGATCGTGGGAGCGCGCGCCCTCGCCCGCGCCTTGGGACCGATTCACACCGTCGCGGGAGTGCAGCTGCGGCGCGGCTGGCAATCGGCGATTCGCGCGCATCTCGAAGGCCAGGGAGTCGAGCTCACCGATCTGGCGGGGTTGAGGCGAGCGCTGCGGGAAGGAGGCACGGTGGTGCTTCACCTCGATGGGCAGGCGGGCCCGCACCGCCGCCGCGGCATTCCGGTGGGAGTGCGCAGCGCGGCGCTTCTGGCCGCGGAGTCTGGGGCCGCGGTATACGCAGCGTCCTGCATGCGCGCCGGCGCGGGGCGATTCGTGCTCGAAGGAACGCCCCTTGGCCCGGCCGCCTCCGGGGATCGCCTTTCTCGCTCGCGCTCCCGCGATCGGATCGCGGGTTGGGAACAATCGATGATGGAGACACTCCGTGAGTGGATCGAGCGAGATCCGGCCGATTGGCTTCTCTTTTCGTCCGACCACCTCGGCGATTCATCCGATCCCAGCGAGCGAAGCGTGATGGCGCAAGCACCGGGATGCAGCGGCAACCGGGATCGGGCGCGACGCGTGATGGCGCGGGAAGCGTGATGCGGATCGGAATCGTCACTCAGTCCTATCACCCGGTATTGGGAGGCGTGACCGAGCACGTGCAAGGCTTGGCGATCTCGCTCTTGCGTCGCGGTCATGAGATCGCGGTGATCACGGGAAAGAGCGGCGCTGCGCTCTCGTCCGAGGAGATGCGCCCGCGCGGCGAGATCGTACGCGTGGGACAGCCGTATCGAGTGCGTTGCAACGGCGCCAGCGTCACGATCGTGGGAGAGCCCGGCCTCTCGTCAGGACTGCGCGCGATTCCGCGAAACCGATTCGACGTCGTCCACATCCACTCTCCGCTCGAACCGTTCCTCCCGACCGCCGCCGCCTTCTGGTTCGACGCCCCTCTGGTCGGCACCTTCCACTCCGCGGGCCGGCGCGGCCGCGGTTATCGCGTCTTTCGGCCGCTCCTCGCTCCGGTCGTGCAGCGGCTCGCGGTCCGCACCGCCGTTTCCGCGAGCGCGCGCGAGTATGTCGAGTCGGTCTTTCCGGGGCGGTATCGATCGGTTCCGAACGGCATCGAGCTGGATCGATTCGCGCGGCCGGCGCAGGGCCGAAAGCGCGCGCAAGGTGACGAGCATGGACTCACCCTCGAGCGGGTGAATCCCACGCAGCGAACGGGCCCGCACGCTGCCATGCATATGAGCGAGCACGCCCCGATGCACCAGGTTCCTTTCGGGCGGAAGTTGCGTCTCCTCATGGTGGGGCGTCTCGATGCGCGCAACGGACTCGACGTGGTGCTCGACGCGCTGCCCCGATGAGCCACGTCCTCGGCGGCGCTGCATCTCGACATCGTCGGCGATGGCTCGCTGCGAAGCCGGTTGTCCGAACGATCGCGGCGATTGCCGGTGACTCTGCATGGATCGCTCTCCGCCGCCGCGACCGCGGAGCTCTATCGGAACGCCGACATCTTTCTCGCGCCCGCGCAGTACGGCGAGTCGTTCGGGGTGGTGCTCCTGGAAGCGATGGCGGCCGGATGCCCGCTCATCGCATCGGACATCGCCGGCTACCGCGACGTCCTGAAGGGATCAGGAGCGGGAATCCTCGTGGCTCCCGACGATCCCGACGCGTGGACGGCCGCGATCCACGATTTGGCTTGGCAGCCGGAACGCCGGTCCGCAATGGGACGATGCGGCGAGCTCCACGCTGCGCGCTTCTCCTGGGATCTGATCGCGGGTGAGATGGAACGCGTCTATGGAGATGCGCTCGGAGGAACGCTCACCGAGTTCTCGGAACGTTCCTTCGCTCGACGTTCCGCGCCGCTACCGGACGAAATGCCCGCGATCACGCCGCGAGGGTGACGCTTCCGCGCTACGACACCGTCCAGATGTCGCCCTGCTCGAGCAGGCTCTGCAGGTTGCCCGGACCGCTCTTGCTCTTCGCCTCGGTGATCTGATCGTGCACCCGGCGCTCGAACGTCGGCTCGTGATGCTTGCGGAAGACGCCGATCGGCACCGGGAACCCTGGCCGGTCTCCCAAGCTCGCCATCAGGAACGGCAGCGCGGTCTCGGCATGATCGTCATCCCAGACCAGGAGGTCGCTCGGCGGCGCTCCTTCGAACTCGACGATCTCCGGCGTGAACCCGCGCAAGCGGATTCCCCGGTTCTTCTTCGCGCCGAAGATGAGCGGTTCTCCGTGAACCAGATTCAGGACCCGCTCGTCGCGCACGTCCCGCTCGGTGAAGGAGCTGAAGGCGCCGTCATTGAAGATGTTGCAGTTCTGGTAGATCTCGATGAACGCGCTTCCCTGGTGCTGTGCCGCTTGCAGCAGCACGCTCTTGAGATGCGGGCCGAAGACGTCGATCGATCGCGCCACGAAACGGGCATTCGCGCCCAGCGCGAGCGCGAGCGGATTGAACGGCTCGTCGGTCGTGCCGAGCGGCGTGGACTTGGTGCGCTTTCCCAGCTCGCTCGCGGGCGAAGCCTGCCCTTTGGTCAATCCGTAGATCCGGTTGTTGAACAGCAGGATCTTCAGATCCGCGTTGCGCCGGAGCGCGTGCACCAGATGGTTGCCTCCGATGGAGAGAGCATCGCCGTCCCCCGAGACGACCCACACGGAAAGCTCCGGCCGCGTGACCTTGATCCCGGTCGCGAACGACGGAGCGCGACCGTGGATGGTGTGAAAGCCGAACGTGTTCATGTAATACGGGAAGCGGCTGGCGCACCCGATTCCCGATACCACGACGAAGTTTTCCCGCGGGATGCCCAGCTCCGGAAAGACGCTCTGCACCGCGTTGAGGATGGCGTAGTCGCCGCACCCCGGACACCACCGAACCTCTTGGTCGGTCGCGAAGTCCTTCTTGGTGAGATTCAGATCTGGATTGCGCTGGATCACGCCACGCCTCCCCTGACCTTCGAGTTGGAGGTCAGCTCTTTGATGCGGCTCAAGACCTCGATTTCGGTGAACGGCTTGCCCTGGATCTTGGTCAGCGAGACGATCGGCTTCAGAAACTTGCCCTGCAGCACGAACGCGAGCTGTCCCATGTTGAGCTCCGGCACCAGCACTGCTTCGTAGCGATCCATGACCGCGGCCAGGTTGCGCGGCATCGGATTGAGATAGCGCAGGTGCGCATGCCCGACGGTGATCCCCTCTTTCCGGGCGCGCCGCACTGCACCCTGGATCGCGCCGTAGGTGCTGCCCCAACCGAGGACCAGGAGAGATCCGGACGGATCTCCCTCCACGGTCTGCTCCGGAATCATGTCCGCGACGCCTTCCACCTTTGCGGCGCGCGTCCGCACCATGTGCTCGTGATTCTGCGGGTCGTAGCTGACGTGACCGGTGCGATCCTGCTTCTCCAATCCTCCGATGCGATGCTCGAGACCTTTCGTCCCGGGAACGGCCCAGGGACGCGCCAGAGTCTTCGGGTCGCGCAGGTAGGGGAGGAAATCGTTCGGATCGGTGTGGAACTTCACCGGGATCGGAGGCAGATCATCGACCTGCGGCACCAGCCACGGCTCCGTTCCGTTCGCGAGATAGCCGTCGGAGAGAAGAATGACCGGCGTCATCCGGCTGATCGCGATCCGCACCGCTTCATAGGCGAGCTGGAAGCAATCCGAAGCGGATGAAGCCGCGAGCACCGGCATGGGCGCTTCGGAGTTGCGTCCGAAGAGCGCCTGGAACAGATCGGCCTGCTCCGTCTTGGTCGGCAGCCCGGTCGAGGGACCTCCTCGCTGCACGTCGATCACGACGAGCGGTAGCTCGACCATGGTCGCGAGTCCCAGGGCTTCAGACTTCAAAGCCATCCCCGGTCCGCTCGTGCAGGTCACGCCCAGTCCGCCCGCATAGCTCGCTCCGATCGCCGCTCCGATGGCCGCGATCTCGTCCTCCGCCTGGAACGTGACGACGCCGAAGCGCTTGAGGCCGGCCAGCTCGTGCAGCACGTCGCTCGCCGGAGTGATCGGATACGACGCGTAGAAGAGCGGAAGCTGGCTCTTCGATGCCGCGGCCACCAGTCCGAGCGCGAGCGCGCTGTTGCCGGCGATGTTGCGATAGAGGCCCGGCTTGGTCGGGAACTTCGGGACGTGATAGCGCTCGTGGAAGACTTCGGTCGCTTCGCAATAGCTCCAGCCCGCCTTGAGCGCGCGGAGGTTCGCATCGAGCAGCTGGGGCTTGCCCGCGAACTTGCGCTCCAGCCACTTCTGCGTGGTTTCGAGAGGGCGATCGAACAGCCAGTACATCATGCCTAGCGCGAAGAGATTCTTGCACCGATCGGCGCTGCGCGTGTCCAGACCCACTTCCGCGACTGCTTGACGAGTCAAGCGCGTCAGATCCACCGAGATCAACTGGTAACGATCGAGCGAGTGATCCTCGAGCGGATTGACCGCGTAGTGCGCCTTCTCGAGATCCTTCTGCTTGAAGGAGTCGGTGTTCACGATGAGCAATCCACCGGCGCGGAGATCGGACAGATTGGCTTTGAGCGCGGCCGGATTCATCGCGATGAGAACGTCGGAAGCATCGCCCGGTGTGAACACGTCCGAGCTCGAGAAGTGAATCTGGAATCCGCTCACTCCAGGAAGCGTTCCCGCC
>CAMPIC010000236.1 GCA_946886185.1 uncultured bacterium | reverse complement strand
GCTCCTCAAAGAACGCGGCGCCCAGTCCGCCCTCCGCACCTGGGGCATCTCCGTCGCGGAAATCACCGAGAAGATGGCCAAGGACCGCCGCCTGCCCGAGACCGCCGGCGCGATCATCAGCGGCCTCAACCGGGGCGGCCCCGGCGAACTCGCTCAAGATGAGCACACCGCTGTCGTCGATTCGCGATGCCACGTACTCTTTGGCGATAAGATTCATGCCATCTCGCACAGGCGTCACGAGCATGACGTCGGCCAGGCGGTAGAGCGCGACCAGCTCTTCGATCGGCAAGTTTCGGTGCAGATAATGAACCGGCACCCTGCCGAGCTTGCCGAACTCGCCGTTGATCTCTCCCACGTACTGCTCCACGAGACGTTTGAGGTCGGCGTACTCGCCCAGCTTTTCCCGGCTCGGAACGGCGCACTGCACGAACGCGCAGTCGTCGATCGTGGCCTTGCCGCTGCGGAGCAGTTCCTGGAACGCCCGCAGACGGATGTCGATTCCCTTGGTGTAATCCAATCGATCGACGCCGAGGATGATGCGAGGTCCGTTGCCCCCGAGCTCCTTGCGCAGCCGCCGCGCGCGCGCGTTCACCGCCGGCGAATCGGCGATGGAGGCGAAGCGGTGGAAGTCGATCGAGATCGGGAACGCCGCCGAGCGCACGGTGCGATTGGCATAGCGGAGCTCTCGATCGTTTCCTCCCGTGGGAGTGTAGCGACGAGCGAGCCGCGCGAAGTTCTGCGCCGCCAGGCGGGTCTGGAATCCGACCACGTCGCTGCCGAGCAATCCCTCGAGGATCTGCCGTCGCCACGGCAGCTGGCTGAACAGCTCTTGCGGCGGAAATGGAATGTGGAGGAAAAATCCGATCTTGAGGTCGGGGCGCATCGCCCGCAACTGGCCGGGGACGAGCTGCAGATGGTAGTCGTGGACCCAGACGGTCGCGCCATCCGCGGCGACGGATGCGGCCGCCTCCGCGAATCGTTGATTGACGTCGACGTACGGCTGCCACCAGGCGCGGTTGTACTCGGGCCATCGAACCGCGTCGTGGTAGAGAGGCCAGATCGTTCTATTCGAAAATCCGTTGTAGAAATCTTCGATCTCCTGCGCGCGGAGCGGAACCGAGAGATTTTCGATACCTTCGAAGTGGAAGCAGGTCGAAGCGCGTCCCGCGCGGCCGTTCCAACCGACCCAGACGCCCTCGCTGCGCGTCAGCACGGGAGCGAGGGCGCTCACCAGACCGCCCGGGCTCCACTCCCACGTCAGGAACTGGCCCTTCTGGATTTGTCGCACCGGAAGGCGATTGGCTACGACGACGAGGCTCCGGCGCAATGTGCGGGGAGTATCCCGCGGCTCGATCGGCATCACGCTCGTCACAATGAGCCGAGTATGGGTGTCCGCATACGTTTGCCGCAAGGAATGACGCAGTCGATCGACTTCGGACTCAAGGTGGCAAGTCGGTCGCCGCGAGGTGATGGCGTCGCGGATCGTCTCCTCGCAGCGGCCAGGATCGCTTGCTGTCACCGAGACTCTCTCCGTGCTAAGATCGCTCCGAATTGCTTCGCCTGTTGCGCATTCGGTCCATGAAAGAACGAATCTAGAAATTACAAAGGTGCTTCGAGCGGCTGCCGTCCCTCCTCCGGCTCGATGCGTTGCTGATGATGCAGCACACCAAGGAGAACATCGTCGTGAACGCTCCCGCCGCCCCGCGCGCGTCCTTCGGTTCTCGAATGCCGTTTGCCCACCGATTCGCGGGCCTCATCGGTATCTTCGCCTCGATGGCAGGATGGGCGACGGCGCAAGCGGTGGATACCACTCCTCCGCAAGTCCAGGTGCTCTTCCCCAACGGCGGGGAGAACATCCCGGCTGGAACCGAGCAGTTCGTCCGGTGGGTCGCGACCGACGACGTCGCCGTCACCAAGGTGTATGTGTTCTATCGAGAGTTCGAGAGCTCACCATGGGTCGCAGTCTCGCCGGAGCTCGCCAACACCGGAACGCTCATCTGGTATCCGCACAACACTCCTACCGCGGAGAGCCGGATCCGAGTAGAAGCGCGTGATGCCGCCGGCAACGTCGGCGAGGACGTTTCGAACACCACGTTCACGATCGTGGGATTGCCGCCCGGGGTTCTCGATTCGACGTTGCGCGACTTCCATCTCGCCGGCTCGCAGCCGTTCGACATCCTTCGATTCCAATCGAACAACTTCTGCCGCCTCTGCCACGCAGACTACGACCAGAGCGTGGAGCCCTACTTCAACATGGCCGGCAGTATGATGAGCCACTCGCTGCGCGATCCGATGTTCAAAGCGAGCCTGGTCATCGCCGAGCAGGACGCGCCTTCCTCGGGCGACCAGTGCCTGCGTTGCCACACTCCTGTGGGCTGGATGGCAGGCCGTTGCCAACCGACGGACGGCTCTCAGCTCAATCCTCAAGACCGCCAGGGAGTGGCGTGCGCGGTTTGTCACCAGATGGTGGACCCGGACTACGAGGAAGGCGTCTCCCCGCCGGAGGACGCGGCGATCTTGCAAGCGTTGCCGCTGGAGAACATCCCGACCACCTACGGGGAAGGGCAGGCGGTCTTCGATCCGAGCAATTCGCGATGGCGCGGCCCATTCGAGGACGCGGTGGCGGGGCACACCTTCATCTATTCTCCGTTCCACAAGAGCAGCGATCTGTGCGGCACCTGCCACGACGTGTCCAATCCTCTCGTGGTGCGCGTGTCGGATCGGGATTATGAGCTGGCTCCCCTCGACCAGAAGACCGATTCGCTTTCTTCCGAGGTGCTCTTTCCGGCGGAGCGGACCTACAGCGAATGGAAGGCGAGCGCGTTCAATACGCCCGAAGGGCTTTACCGCCCGGAGTTCGCGGGCAACAAACCGGATGGAATGGTCTCGCAGTGCTCCGATTGCCATATGCGCGACGTGGCGGGGAAGGGATGCAATTCCGAGCTCGCTCCGCTCCGGCAGGACCTTCCGCTCCACGATCTGACCGGCGGGAACACGTTCATTCCGCTGATGCTTCCTACGCTTTACGGCAACGAAGTGAATGCGGCCGAGCTCGCCGCAGGGATCGATCGCGCCCGATACATGCTGCAGAACGCGGCGGCGTTCGATCTGGCCCTGGAGGCGGTCGCGGACAGCTTCGAAGCGGTCGTGACCGTGACCAACCGCACCGGTCACAAGCTCCCGACCGGCTACCCGGAGGGGCGCCGGATGTGGATCCAACTGGAAGCGCGCGACATCGACGGCAGCGTCATCTACTCTTCCGGCCGCTACGACATGGAGTCGGCCGAGCTTCTCCCCGACCCGGACGCGCGCATCTACGAGATCCGGCTCGGTCTCTCCGAGCAGCTCGCGGGGCAGATCGGCAAATTGGCCGGGCCGAGCTACCACCTGGCGCTCGCGGACACGATCTATAAGGACACGAGGATCCCGCCGGAAGGTTTCACCAACGCGGCGTATGCGGCGTTTGGCGCTCAGCCGATCGACTCCTCCGTCCCGGAGCCCCGGTACCCGGATGGGCAGAACTGGGATGAAGCGCGGTATGCGCTTCCGCCGGGGACCTGGGCGGTCTTCGCGAACCTGTACTACCAGACCACCTCGAAAGAGCACGTGGAGTTTCTGCGCGATGCCAACACCACCGACGATCAGGGGGAGGAGTTCTACGCGCTCTGGGAGCAGTTCGGCAAGTCCACGCCGGAGTTGATGGCGGCCGACACCGTCTATCTGCACCCCAGCGCAGTCGGGGAGCCGGTCACGCAGGGCGGGGAGGATGGAATCCGACTCCGCGCGGGCCGCAATCCGGCGCTCGGAACCGCGTCAATCGTCCTGGATCTGGCGCGGCCCACCGCGCTCGCGGCCGACGTGTACGACTTGAGCGGCCGCCATCGTGCCGGGCTTTTCTCCGGGACCATGGCGATGGGACCCCACACCGTGGTATGGAATGGGTTGGACGACGCCGGCCGGGACGCCGGGTCTGGGATCTTCTTCATCCGTGTCGCTGGGAAGGGATTCGCTCCGCTCACGCAGCGAATCGTGAGATTGCGCGCCCATTGAGGCGGTGAGAGGCGCGCCACCGCGAGAGGTCATGAGCCCCGAAAAACAGCGCGTCCGGATCGTGCTTCCGACCCATTGGGACGCGCGTCAGCTCGCCGCATGCCGCGCCCGCTGGGAGCCGGCGTTCGACATCCTGTTCGACGAGCCGAGCGACGACGAGTGCTCGCATCGATTCCCGGTCCTCGATTACATCGACGAGGTCGCGCGCGGGGCTCGCGGCGGGCAGGACGGAGTCTTCAGCTCCAGCGACTATCCCGGTGCGACCGTCGCGGCCGCGATCGCGACGCGTTCAGGATTGCCGGGTCCGACACCCCGGAGCGTGATCGCGTGTGGGCACAAGTACTATTCGAGGCTCCTCCAGCGCGACGTCGTGCCGGAGGCCACCCCCTGGTTCGAGCTGGTGGATCCGCTCCATCCGCGTGCTGATCTGCCGTTTCCCCTTTTCGTGAAGCCGGTGAAAGGATCGTTCTCCCAGCTCGCGCGGCGGATCGACTCCTTCGAGGACCTCGAGCAGTTCCTGGCCCGGCCGGCCACCCGGGAGTTTTTCGACTTCTACATGCGCATCTTCGATCAGATGGTGGAAGAGCTGAGCGACTTCGAGCTCGGCGGACGGTACTTCCTCGCCGAGGGGATCCTGAGCGGCGAGCAGACCACGGTGGAAGGATTCGTCTCCGACGGCGAGGTGGTGATTCTCGGAGTGGTCGACTCGATTCTCCATCCGGCGACGCGCAGCTTCATCCGCTTCGACTACCCTTCGTCGCTCTCTATCGAGGTGCAGGAGCAGATGGAGGGCATCGCGCGTCGGATCATCGTGGCCAGCGGGCTGGAGCGCTCTTTCTTCAATGTGGAGATGGTCCACGATCCCACATCCGGAGCGACGCACATCCTGGAGGTGAATCCGAGGATATGCGGGCAGTTCGGAGATCTCTACGAGAAGGTCGACGGGAGAAACTCATACGAGATGGCTCTCGAGCTCGTGACCGGGCGACGTCCGGAGGTTCCGCGCCGCGCCGGAGCGTTCGCCTGCGCCGCCAGCGTGCCTCTGCGTACCTTCCGGCCGGCCCGCGTCCAGCGCGTGCCGACTCCGGAGCGGGTGCGGGAGGTGGAGGCGGCTCATCCAGGGATGCTCACCTGGATCGAGTGCCAGGAGGGGCAGATCCTCTCGGACTTCGAGCTGCTCGAGGATGGACAGAGCTGCCGGTACGCGGTGGTCAATTTGGGCGCGCAGGGGCGCGAGGATCTACTCTCTCGCATCGAGACGTTGGAGCAGGATCTGGGCCTGGTGCTGGAGCCATGGGGCGAAGGAGGAGTCACGCAAATGCCGCTCGGGGAGGTGATTCCATGATCGGAGCCGTGTGTCGGTTGCGTCGATGGATCGAAGGTGGACGGCTGGTGCGAGATTCTGCACGTCATTCTGTGCGTCTCGCTGCACGACACTCCGCACGATACTCCGCACGATACTCCGCACGATACTC
>CAMPIC010000235.1 GCA_946886185.1 uncultured bacterium | reverse complement strand
ACGGCTCTCCGGGGCGCACGCGCACTTGATAGCGAACGAGCGAAGGATCGCGATACGAGGTCGCCGCGAAGCGCAGCTCGACGCGATTGCGATCGGAGGCGAGACGCATCGGACCGGACGGCATTTGCTCCTCGCCGTCCACGAATACGCCGACCAACTGCACCTCTGGAGCGGCGCGATCGACGAAGCGCGCTCCCGCGGGTACATAGGCCAGTCCGCTCCTGCCCGCGATCCACAGGTCGCCGTCTTCCTCTTCCAGCACTTCACCGGTCGATGGACTGGGCACGCCTTCCCAGAGCGATGGTTGCTCCAGCACGCGCCAACCTTCCGGCAAGTCGGGACTCTCCTCGACCCGGGTGAGGATTTCGCAGCCGGCGATCCACACTCCTCCCCGCGGAGAGGGCGTGATGTATTGCTGACGTGGAGTGGAGAAGCTCTGCGAGCCGGGAATCGGTTCCCATTGGCCGATGTCGGCGCGATAGCGCCAGACGCCACTGTTCATGGTGCCGCACCAGAGCCCGCCACTGGGGAGCTGCGCGAGGTCGGTCACTCCATCGACGTCGGGAATGGCCTGGCATTGCCACTCGCGCGCGCCACCCGCAGCGACGGAGTCCGCGTTCGCGTGGCAAATCTCGCGACCATCGGTGATCCACAGCTCTCCGTCCGCGTATTCGAGGACATCCATGATCCATTGATGCCGCCAGCTTTCTCCCCATTCGGGTGGAGCCGGTCCGGGAACGAGGCGAGGCCGCACGTCATCGGCTGCGACCAGGAAGAGTCCACTACTCGTCGACACCCACAACGTCGAATCGGGACGGAACGAGGAGCCGGTGATGCGCACCACTCCAGAAGCATCGAGATCGGTCGGCAGGACGCGATCGCGCACGCCGGAGCGTTCGTGAAAGCCGTCGAATCCTCCTGTCCAGATCCGCCCTGCCGCATCCGGCGCGACGCGCCACCGGCTGTTCGGATCGATCCACTGTAGAGTGCGATTCGGATCGCGCGGATCCAGGAGCGCGAGACCTGCCCAGGAGCTGAACCACATCCCTTCCCGGGTGCTCTGGAGAAAGCGGCCGGTGGGGATCGAGCCGGGAGGCCCGAAGGTCCAGAGAATCGTCTCCGGCTCCGGAAGTTGATACAGCCCGTCGAGACCGGCGATCCAGATGCTCCGTTCCCGATCCACGAGCAGCCCTCGTCCATGCGGAAGGCCCGGTTGCGGCGCGACGGACTCCACCCGTCCGCCCGGATGGATCGCAAGGATCGATTCGCCCGCCGTCGTCCAGATCACGTCCCCCCGAATCACGAGGTCGGATACCCAGGGCTTGTGCACGTGGAGCGTGTCGATGCGGCCATCGCGCACTTCCACGATGACTCCATCTCCGCTCCCCAATACCAGCGCTCCATCCGAGCGCTCCGCACACGCGGTGACGAACGCGATGGGATCCTCATGCACCACACCGCGCGCGAGCGAGAATCGATAGAACGCGCGATCGGACGCCACGAAGACGTCGGAGCGGTCGCTCGGATACACACGCGTGAGACGGCTTCCCTTCCATGCGTCTTCCGATCGCACGGTCCAAGCTCCGTCCCGAGCGCGACAGAGCAGGGAGTCACTCTTTGCCACCCAGAGCGTTCCGTCGCGACCGAACGTGGCATGCGTCCAGCCAGAGAGCGGATCTCCGCCGGGTCCGATGACCGGATCGACTCCATTCGGTGTGACGCGATAGAGAGGCTCGCCGGCGCATCCGATCACCACTTCGCCTTCCTGGCCGGCGATGATGAAACGCGTGACTCTCCGGACCTTGTCCGGCGCCCAGCGGCGGAACTCGCGGCCATCGAAGCGGAAGACGCCCCCCACCGTTCCGACCCAGATGAATCCGAGCGAGTCCTGCGCGAGGCAGGAGGTCTCCGAGATCGGAAGACCGCGCATTTCGTCATACTGGCGCACCACGCGCCGGGCGCCCGGCATCGGCGCCGCGTGAACCGCCGTTGCGGCCATCACGAGGGTCGCGAGCGCCATGGAGATTCCGGAACGGAAACCTGGGTTTCCCTCGAGCGCTGCGCGCATTCTTGACGCGGAATGGTGGTCCTTCAGGAGCGTAGAACGGATACCAGGCTGGCGAATTCGGCCCCGCACGGTCGAGAGCAGTCGGAAATTGAAACGGATTGCGCGCATGAGCTCTCCGACTCGGTCCGCATCGGCGCGCCATCGTTCACCCGAAGGGGCGCCTTGGAACGGTCCAGTTTCCCACGCGCGACCGGCTCGCGCCACCGGGTCCAATCGGATTCGAAAGGGCCACCACCGCGGAGAGGTTCGAGGAGCGAAGGGCACCACCGCGGAGGAGTTCGAGTATCAGCGAAGGGCCAGGTTCGACCTCTTGACCGCCCGGAGGGAGTGGGCGATCGCCCCTGCCGATTCGAGGTTCGCCACGCCCGGCGGAACATCAGGAGAGCCCCCATGCCGATCCTTTCGAATTCCCGTAGTCGCTTCCGTGCCTGGCTCTCGATCGCGCTCGTAGGGATCGCGACCTCGGCCAGCGGGTCGATCTTCTTCGTCGATGCAGACGCGCCCGCCGGTGGAAACGGCACTTCCTGGCCGACCGCGTTTCGCGATCCGCAGCTTGCGCTCGCGCAGGCGACGGCGGGCGATCAGATCTGGATCGCGGAGGGCACCTACTTCCCGACGCAGGGCACGGACCGGACCGTTTCCTTTGACGTGCCTTCGGGAGTCGAAGTCTACGGAGGATTCTCCGGTGTGGAGTCGGAAGTGGAAGAACGCGATCCCGCGGCGCATCCCACGATCTTGTCAGGGGATCTGGGCGAGAACGATCTACCCGGGTTTCTCGTCCGTGCGGACAACTCCCGCCACGTCGTCACGGTCAGCGAGCCCGCGGACACGCGCATCGACGGACTGATCATCGAACGCGGCAATTTCAATCTCAGCGGGGAGCTTCTCGAAGGAGGCGGCGGACTGTTCGTGATCGCGACCGGCGGATCGCCCAAGCGGGTGATCGTGAACGATTGCATCTTCCGCGAGAACTCGGCTGGAATGAACTTCCAGGAGCTCGGCAATTTCGGCGGCGGGCTTCTGGTGCGCGGCTGCGATGCGATCATCACCGACTGCACGTTCGCGGTCAATCGCGCCAACGCCGGAGGCGGTCTGGGACTCTTTCATCGAGATACCGCGGGAGCTGACGTCGACATGACCGCGCGGGTTGAAGACTGCCTCTTTCTCGACAACATCGTTCCGACGCAAGCCGGCGGCGCGATTTGGTCGGTCATGGGACGTTCCGCCGTCGGGGACAACATCGGTCATCTCGACGTGGCGCGTTGCCGCTTCGAGGGCAACTCCGCCGGCTACTGGGGAGCCTGGATCGATCAAAACACGACGTTCCTGACCATCTCGCAGTGCGAGTTCCGCGACAACTCCTCGGACGTCGCGGGAGGAGCGCTCGGAGTTCTGCAAACAGGAGGGGTGGATACCGACCCGGCTCGAGTGGATCACTGTCTGTTCGAGGGCAACCGAACGGACGGCTCGGGCGGTGGATTATGGGCGGGGGCGGCCGACGTCATCCTTCGTCACTGCGCGTTCCACGGAAACCAGGCGGTCGTGGGAGGCGGCATCTTTTCCGCCGGATACTTCCAGGAAGGCGGCGCGCAGGATCTGATTTTGGAGAACTGCCTGCTCCAAGGGAACGTCGCTCAGGATGCCGGAGCGATTCGTTCGGGATTCAATCCGGTCATGCGGATCGTGAGCAGCTCCATCGCGCACAACCGTGCGACGGTCGGAAACGCGGCGGGGCTCCTCACGCGCGGAGGGTTGGTCGACATCGACAACGCGGTCTTCTACGGCAATGCCGGAGCGGGAGGCGTGTCGCAGACCAGCCAGCTCATTCACAACGAGGGAGGACCGATCTCGATCAACTTCTCGCTGGTGGATCATTGGAACGGCTCGCTGGGAGGAGTCGGGAATTTCGACGGCGATCCGCTCTTTCTCGATCCGCTGGGCGATGACGGAGTACCCGGCACCGGCGACGAGGACCTATCGATCGGGCCGGGTTCTCCCTGCATCGACGCGGGAAGCAATCTCGTGCTGCCGGAAGGTCTCGATTTCGATCTCGCGGGAAACGCGCGCAGGATCGATGACCCGAAAACTCCCGATACCGGAGCTGGTCTTCCGCCGATCACGGACATCGGCGCATACGAATTCCAGGCGGGCACGAGCGATATCGCGGACGCGGGCAGCACGGCGGGCGTGAATTTGGCGTTGTGGCCCAATCCCGCGGCGCACGCGCTTCGGCTCGAATTCGAGCTCCGATCGGCATCGCGGGTGCGTGTCGAGATCGTGGATGCCGGGGGACGAATCATATCCGTCCCATTCGACACGGAGCTGAATGCAGGCCGACATCAGCTCGAGCTCGATCCGCGAAGGGCGAGCCGGGGCACGGAGCTTCCGAGCGGGATCTATTGGATACGCGTCCGCGATGAGGAGGAAACCAGAGTCGCGCGGCTGGTGCTCACGCGCTGAAGCGGTGGCGACGGCTCCAGCGGCGGAGTTCGCTCGCTGAGGTGCCAGCCGCCGAGTTGCGCTCCGGTGTCAGAGCGAGTCGCCGTCCGCGATCTCGAGCAGGAGAGTCCGCAGGGCCGCGTAGTTCGCGGGATCGTCGAGACTGTGCGCCGACAGGTTGTAAACGGCGGCCACCTCGTTCGTCGCGTCAAGGATAACCACATCGCGATAGTTCACCTGCCAGAGAGTCCAGACGGGCGATTCGGCGACTTCCTGCAACCAGGGGGTCGCTCGCCCGACGCATATTCCCGCGTTCCCTCCTTCGTGCCCGATCTGGTTGACACCGAGAATCCGGATCTCCGAGATCGGATCCCCCTTGTCGAGTTCCTGCTGCATCCGATCGAGGTGCCCGAACTGGGCACTGCAATAACTTCAGGTGGCGTGACCGAAGTACCAGGCTGACACCGATCCGACGTAGTCGCGCGGCGAGACCATCTCTCCGGATCGAGCGGAATTCGGATTCACGTCTTGCAGACTGAACTCCGCAACTGCATTCGGTCCGGGCGGGGGCGGGGGCGGCAGCGGAGTCGACTTCGTCGGTGAATCATCCGAGCAGGCGACGACGAGGGAAAGGCAAGCAATCAGGGCAATTTTCACCAGGGTGATTCGCTGAGCCGCGTTCGGCATCCGATGAAACCTCCGATTCGAAGTGGAAATCGGATTGTATCACGGTCTCTCTCGCGCTCCATAGCTCGTTTGATCGGCACCATGGAGGCGGCAACAATCCACTGGTACGAGTCTTGTGACGCCGGAACGCGCGATGAGACGGGCTCGAGACCAGCTGCTGGCACGCGCTGGCTGACGGTGAGGCAGCCGTCTTGGCTGACGGTCAACGATGGCGCGAGGGCAGGCGCTGGCTGGCGGTCAAGATGACTCGAAGGCAGGCGCTGGCTGGCGGTCAAGATGATCGAAGGCAGGCGCTGGTTTGCGGTCAAGATGGCCCGAAGGCAGGCGCAGGCTGA
>CAMPIC010000234.1 GCA_946886185.1 uncultured bacterium | reverse complement strand
GCTCTCAAAAACGGCCGGTCACCAATCGCGCGGCACAACCCCGGGTCTCGGACTCTACCGCACTCCGCGCGCACGCTCCTCACGACCAGCACTACCGCAACGGGAGCCCCGTTTCTGAGCTACAGTTTCCTATGCGCACAGGAACACCGTTTCGAGCAGTTCTCCTCCGACTTCACCATCTGGGGTTTCTTCTATGGCCCAAGAGGTGGCGAAGCTCCTCTGCGCGACTCCGTCTGACGGTTTCCTGAGCTCGTGATTCGCGGGCGATGCCGGAGGACCAGACGGACGACCGATGGCGCCGCGGATACCATGAAAGAACACCCGCGGCCGGTCAGAAAATCGATCCCTCCCATAGCTCCCGAACGAACGTCGCCACCGGAAGAATCTCGATTCCGTCTTCGGTGCGCCGAGGCCGAGGGTCGAGACTGACGACGATGCGGCGGCCGACATCGTCATGATCGATGCGAAGCTGCCGCAGCCCCTTCATGTGATCGTTGGTGATGTTCGGGTTCGCCTTGGCCTCGATCGCGACTTGCATGTCATTCACGATGAAGTCCACCTCGATCCCACTCGCGAGCCGCCAATAGGAGAGCACCGCGTCAGCATCCGCGTAGGAGTTGCGCGCAACGAGCTCGTGATGGACCCAGTTCTCGAACGCCTTGCCGTAGAGCTCGGAACCTCGCTCGAGGAGACCGCGTCGGGCAAGGCGATTGACCACCCCGACATCGGAGAAATAGAACTTGGGTGCGCCGATCACGCGACGTTTGGGGCGCTTCCGGTATGCGGGCAACCATCGCGCCAGGAGAGTGTCTTCGAGAATTTCATAGTAGCTACGGACAGTATGGCTGGAGACGCCGCACTCGCGTGCGATGTTCGAGAAGTTCACGAGCTCACCATCCCCGAGCGCTGCGGCGTTCAGGAACTCGGAGAAGACGGGTAGGTTGCGGACCAGTCCTTCCGCTGCGATTTCCTCCCGCAGATAGTCTCCGACGTACGCATCGAGCAGACGGCGTGGCTTGTCGGATTCATAGAACCTCGGGAGGTAGCCGTGATTCACGACTCGGTCCAGGTCGAACTCGCTGCCGAGCTCGAGCGCTGTGAGTCCATGCAGCTCATAGCGGACCGCTCGCCCACCCAGGAGATTGGCCGCACCTCTCTTGACCTTCCTTGCGCTGGACCCGCACAAGGCGAATTGGACCCCTGCATTCTCCATGAGCCAATGCACCTCATCGAGCAGCGAGGGGACCTTTTGAACTTCGTCGATGACCACTTGCCGTGCGGCCGGGCCTTGTCCGCCGGTCAGCTCCTGGCGCAACAGTTCCGGCTGGCCGAGGTAGCGCCGGAACTCGTTCGCCTTGAGCAGATCCAGCCAGTGCGCGTCGGGATACCTCTCACGCAGGAGCGTGCTTTTCCCCGTTTGTCGGGGTCCCCAGAGAAAGAAGGTCTCCGTACCGTGAGGGGGAAGCTGCAAGGATCGTTTGAACATCCAGTGCAGTTTATCATGATAAACTGAAGTCATAACGCCGATCTGCATCCCATCGGTTGCCCTTTCTCCCATGCGGAACTCAGCCTTTAGCAACCCGCAGGGGTCCACTGAATCCGCAGAATAGTTGCCGAATTACATGCAAACTGGCAGAATGGTTGCCGATCTGGCGGACCGGACGTATACTCCGCACCATGTATCCGCGCGTCATTCAGCTTTCCGAGCTTGTCCGGCATCGCTCCCTCTTTTTGTTCGGCGCCCGCCAGACGGGCAAGAGCACGCTCGTGCGGCGCTCCTTTCCCGATGCCGTTTTCTTCGACTTGCTCGAGGCAGACACGTTCCGGGAATTGAGCGCGCGGCCGGAGTACATGCGCCAGACCATCCCTCCGGGAACGCGGCTCGTGATCGTGGACGAGGTGCAGAAGCTCCCCGACCTGCTCGACGAGGTCCACCTGATGATCGAGCGGAATAAGGACCTTCGCTTCATCCTCACCGGAAGCAGTGCGCGCAAGTTGAAACGTGGTGGAGCCAACCTCCTCGCTGGCCGCGCATGGATGGCGCGGCTCCATCCGCTGGTGCATGCCGAGATCGGTGCGTCTCGACTCGAGGATCGTCTCAATCGTGGAAGCCTCCCTTCGGTCCTCGATTCGCCGGCCCCGCAGGAGGACCTCAAGGCGTACGTGGGAACCTATCTTCAGGAAGAGATCCGCGCCGAAGGCCTCACACGGTCCATCGAGAACTTTTCCCGCTTTCTCTCAGTCGCGGGGCTCTGCAACGGGGAGCAGCTGAACTACACCAAGGTGGGCAGTGACGCCGGCGTTCCTTCGAGAACGGTTCGGGAATTCTTTCAGGTGCTGGAAGACACGCTCATCGGGTATTCGCTTCCGGCGTACCAGAAGACCCTGAAGCGGAAGCCGGTCGCGACATCCAAGTTCTTCTTCTTCGACGTGGGTGTAGCCAACACGTTGCTCAAGCGCGGCCCCGTAACAGCGGGCTCCGAGGGGCACGGTCGAGCGCTCGAACACCTGATCTTCCTCGAGCTCAGAGCGTGGATCGACTACCGGCGTGTGGACACTCCATTGACATACTGGCGAAGCCGATCGCAGATCGAGGTCGACTTCGTAATCGGAGATCGCATCGCCGTGGAGGTCAAAGGCAAGTCGCGCGTGACAGGAAACGACTTCCGGGGACTGCGCGCACTGGCCGAGGAGCTACCGCTCGAGCGGCGCATCGTCGTGTGCACAGAACCCAGGCGTCGCTGGGACGGGGATGTGGAAGTCATCCCGGTCGTGGAGTTCCTGGACGAGCTGTGGTCGAATGGACTCGCGTCAAGGTAACGCCCGGCGATTGCGCAATGCAGGGTCGGCATGGTATCGCCTCGGGCGACGATGACTTCGACACCCTCGCGAATGAAGCCGTCGCCGTCGGTCTTGTGGGCGTGATTCCTTCCGGGTTCCACGCTTCGTTTCAGGCAGAGTTGGCGGGCTTCGGCGACAATAACCCGGTCGTGGACGCGCACGACCGCCGGCGATGTCAAAGGGTCGACCTGCGACGCCACATCCCTCGTCCATGCCTCTTCGAACCTTACCCTCGACCCCCTCACCGGTCTGTTCTCCGGGTTCACTTGCAGCGGGCGGATCGAGACCTCGGGGAACCAGTTCACGGCCGACCCCAGGCAGTCGGTCTCCTGTCGTGGCCGGGGCCAGATACAATCCGAGGACCCCGGGCTAGGGCACTGGCCAGTGCGACCGTCCGTGGAGTGTGCACGCATGTAAGTTTCGACGTTCGCTTTTGGGGATCTCCGCCGTTGGGACTACAGAAGTCATCCATGGATTCCCGACGCCGGAGGTCAGCCCATGCACCGCCACGTAGCAGCATCCTATCGCTCGCCATACGATTCGACCCCGGCACGAGGCCTTGGGCACCGAGCGCTCACACGCCTGGCCAGAGCACGTAAAACGATCCGAAGCGTGCGCGCGATGCTCGGATGGCGACCCCTTCATTCCGCGCCCGCACGCACTTCGACCTGGATTCGGCACTCGGTACGGCTCGCCTCGGCCGCTGCTGCATTCGTCTTTGCAAGTGCCGCACTTCCCGCTCCCCTGCCGTCGTCGCCCGATTGGAGCGTCGCGGACGGCGACGGCTTCGACAACTTTGCGTATGAAGTAAGCACCGCGGGCGACGTTAACGTCGATGGATACAGCGACGTCATCGTCGCTTGTCCGGGATACCTCGGGGACCTCGGCGGCGCATTCGTCTATTGCGGCGGCCCCGATGGGCTGAACACGAGTCACTGCTGGCTCGGCCAGGGAACGATTCCCGGACGCCAGTTCGCTAATCACGCCTCGGCGGCGGGAGATGTGAACGGCGACGGATTTCATGACGTCATTGTCGGCGGCTGGGGTTATGAAAACGGCGAGTTTTTGGAAGGTGGGGCCTTCGTCTATCACGGCTCTAGCTCCGGCCCCAGCGCATCACCCAACTGGCACGTCGAAGGCAACATCCCGGAGATGCACTACGGATCGGTGGTCGCCAGCGCGGGGGACGTCAATGCGGACGGCTACGACGACGTGCTCGTCGGCACGCACTGGCACGACGGTGGCGTCGTCCGATGCTATCTCGGCTCACCTTCCGGCCTGTCGACCTCCTGGGACTGGACCTATTCCCCTTCTCACGGCGCTTTCGGCTGGGACATCGCCCCGGCGGGAGACGTCAACGCGGACGGCTACGACGATGTGATCGTCGGCGCACCCTCTTATGGATCCGGAGGGCGCGCCTACCTCTTTTTCGGATCCGCGTCCGGCCTGTCGGGCTCTCCCGACTGGACGGCCGACGGTGCCCCGTCCTCCGCCTTCGGAAGCGGCGTGGCGGGGGCAGGGGACGTCGACGGCGACGGCTATGGAGACCTGATCATCGGCGCACGCCTCTACGGCAGCCTCGATCCGGGGCGCGCCTGGATTTACTACGGAGGCGCCGACGGACCCAGCTTCGGTGTTCCCTTCGCGCCTGCGTTCCTTCCCATCGAAACCTACTTCGGCTCGGACGTGCGCACGGCGGGCGATGTCAATGCGGACGGGTACGCCGATGTCCACGTCGGCGCCTCGCACTTCTCAGGCAGCTTGAACGATCAGGGGCGCGCCTATCTCTATCTCGGCAGTCTGGACGGTTTGAACACGACCGCCGTCTGGGCGGTCGATGGAACCGACAGTCCGGGCTGGTTGGGGTACTCGCTCTCGGGCGCGGGCGACGTGAACGCGGATGGGTACAGCGACGTCATCGTCGGTGCTCCCAAGTGCGACCTCGGTGAGTTTCAGGAGGGGACGGCGTTCGCGTACTACGGCAATCCCGCTGGACTGAGTCATGACCCTCTCGTCACGCGCACGGTCACACAGGATGACGCCCGGCTCGGTCACAGCGTGGCCCACGCCGGTGATCTGAACGGCGACGGTTTGAGCGACGTGGTCGCGGGCGCGTTCCTCTTCGACGGCGATTTCGTCGACGAAGGCATGCTCCAAGTCTTTCACGGAACGGAAAGCGGAGGGGACATTGTCGAGATTGCGACGGAATTGTCCGGCACACAGACCGAAGAGTACTTCGCTGTCGATGCCGCCGGTGCGGGGGACGTGAACGGCGATGGATACGACGATCTCCTGGTCGGTGCTCCGCTCCACGATGCGAACTTTCCCGACGGAGGAGTCGGCTATCTCTATCACGGCTCTCCCGACGGAATCTCGGACTCTCCGGATTGGAGCGCGTTCGGGCAATCGGAGTCCGCCTGGTTCGCGTACGCCTTGGACGGAGCCGGGGACGTCAACGGCGACGGTTACGCCGACGTCCTCGTCGGTGCGCCGATTCACAGCAACGCGCTCACCTATCAGGGTGCGGCCTATCTGTATCTCGGTTCCGCATCCGGCCTCGGCGACTCCCCCGCTTGGGTACTGGAGGGGAGTCAGGAGAACGAATTCTTCGGCCAGTCCATAGCGGGCGTGGGCGATCTGAATGGAGATGGATTCAGCGACATCGCGGTCGCCGCGCCAGGCTACAGC
>CAMPIC010000233.1 GCA_946886185.1 uncultured bacterium | reverse complement strand
AGCCACCTTGATGTCGAAAATATCGTCAGCCGGTCGCAACCAGAGCCCTTCTCAGGCCCGACGATCTCCGGACCGCGGACGAAACTTCAGGGATTGCCCGCGGCACAGGGGGGAAACCTGCTGGCCCACAAAGGCGGCACGGAGTCGGCATCGCGGCGGCGGCACGGAGTCGGCATCGAGTCAGCGGCACGGAGTCGGCATCGAGGCGGCGGCACGGAGACGGCATCGCGGCGGCACGGAGTCGGCATCGCGGCGGCGGCACGGAGTCGGCATCGAGGAGCATCGAGGCGGCAGAAGGCAGCATCGAGGCGGCATAGCGGCAGTTTAGCGGCGGTATAGAGGCGGTATACAGGTGGCCAACCCTCCGATTCGAGAAGGCGCTCGACAGGCGCTTCCGGGTAGTCCCTGGGAGCAACGGCGGCGTGAGCTCCACAAGATTTTCGCGCGCATCGAGCCTCATTACGACCGGCTCAATCGCATCCTGAGCCTCGGTCTGGATCGGGGATGGCGGGACTGGACGGCTCGCGCCATCGACGCGGAGGGACCGTGGCTGGATCTCGCCTCCGGAACGGGAGATCTCGCTGCGCATCTGTTCCGCCGCCGTCGCCTGGCACGCAGCAGTCCGATCCTGATCCGGAGCGACCTGGTGCCCGCCCTGCTTCCCGTCGGTCTCCGGAAGCTCGCTGGCGGTGACGCCGGCGGCGAAGGCTCCCGACGGAGAGAGCTCTTCCATGAATCACCCGGACTCGGATGCGAGATGGACATGCTCCCGTTCTCGGACCACTCGCTCGGAGCGATCGTGCAGGGATTCGCTCTCCGTCACTGCCGCGACTACGCCGGGTTCTTCGCCGAACTCCATCGAGTGCTTCGCCCGGGTGGGCAGATCGCCATCCTGGACATGCGCTATCCCAAAGGGCCGGCGTCGGCCGTTTATCGCTTCTACTTCCGCTTCGTGCTGCCGCGTCTCGCCGCGATGCTCGGAGGAGATCGCGATGCCTATCGATTTCTCGTCGGGTCGGTCCGATCCATGCCCGAGGAGCAGGTTCTTCTGAATGCGCTCCGCGACGCTGGTTTCGAAGCGGTGGAGTCGCGACCTGGTTTTCTCGGTTCGGTACGTCTGCTCCTCGCGCGAAAGCCCGGCGCGCTTGCCGGCTCCCCGCGGTCTGCCTATAGTGCCGAGTCGGCGTGATCCGGAAGTGCCGAGTCGGCGTGATCCGGTGCCGCCGAGCCGTCGCGATCCGGTGGCGACGTGGCGGCGGCGATCCGAGGCTGGTTCAGGCGATGAGCGATCGGGCCGCTTCGACGTTCCGATCGGGGAGAGCGTGGTGCAGGACGAGCGAACGAGCCTCTTCGAAGTCGCGACCAGGAGCAGCATGAGCCCTTCGGGGTCGATGGACGCGGCACCCGCGGTGAGCATCGTCGTTCCCGCCTACAACGAGGTCAGCGGCATCCGTCAAGTTCTCGAGGAGCTGCGGCGCCTCGACCCGACGTGGGAAGTACTGGTGGTCGATGACGGATCGACCGACGGCACCGGCGACATCGTCGCTCAGTCCGGATTCCGGGTGATCCGCCACAAGATCAATCGCGGCTACGGAGCCTCGCTCAAGAGCGGCATTCGCGCGGCCCGCGGCTCGCATATCGTGATCACCGATGCGGACGGCACCTATCCGAACGAGCGGATCCCGGAGCTGGTGGCGGGACTGGCCGAGCATCACATGGTGGTGGGAGCGCGCACGGGCGAGAACGTCCACATCCCGCTGCTCCGGCGCCCGGCCAAAAGGGCTCTCAATGCGCTCGCGAACTACCTGAGCGAGACCAGCATCCCGGACCTCAACTCGGGGCTGCGCGCGTTCCGCCGCGAAGAAGTCATGCGGTTTCTGGACATCCTGCCCTCGGGATTCTCCTTCACCACTACGATCACCCTTGCCATGCACGTGAACGATCTCTTCGTCCAGTACATCCCGATCGACTATCACGCGCGCAAAGGGCAGTCGAAGATCCGCCCGATTCAGGACACGCTCAACTTTCTCGCGCTCATCGTGCGGACGGTGCTCTACTTCCGCCCGCTCAAGATCTTCCTTCCCCTGGCGGGGCTCCTCCTCTTCCTGGCCCTGGCCGTCTTCCTCTACTCCTGGCTCCTCACGCCCAAAATCATGGATGCGTCCATCTCGATCATCGTGATGTCGGCGTTCCAGATGGCGGCGATCGGTCTGCTCGCCGACCTCATCGACAAACGTTCCAGCCGTTGAACGGGCAGTCGGCGGAACCATGACCGTGCTGCTTGCGCCGCCCCGGTTTGACGAGGTGACGTTGCCGCGGAAAGGCCGGATGGCGGAACCGTGATCGTGGGAATCGGTATCGACGTGATCGAGGTGGCGCGGATTCGCGGCGTTCTGGAGCGGCATGGAGATCGGTTCCTGCGCCGGATCTATACGGAGCGGGAGCAGGAATCGGTCCACGGGGTCCGCGAGCAATTCCTGGCAGCTCGATTCGCGGTCAAGGAAGCGGCCTTCAAGGCGCTCGGTACCGGATGGGCGAAGGGGGTGCGGTGGGTCGACGTGGAAGTCACCAACCTGGCCTCCGGTCAGCCCGTGCTATCCTTCCGTGGGGACGCGGAACGCCGCCTGCGCGAGCTCGGAGCGAACCGCGTCCATGTCTCGATCTCCCACACGGAATCGTACGCAGTGGGCCAGGTGTTGCTGGAGCGCTGGCCTGAGAACGACTGAAGCGGCCCCGTGTCGGTCCGATTTTGTCCGATTTTGTCCGCTCAAAGTCCGCTTCAAGTCCGCTTGAAGTCCGTTTTGAAGGAGGATGGATGCAGCTGGATACGCACCGGATCGACTCCAGCAGGAGAGGACGACCCGCCCGGGCCGCGTGCCACACTCACAGGCGCGCCGCCGGGCTCACCGGATCCGCGCCCCGAACTCACTCGCGCGCCGCCGGGCTCACCGGATCCGCGCCCCGAACTCACTCGCGCGCCGCCATCCAGACCTGGGTTGCCGCGGGCGTGCTCTCGGTTCTCGCCTGTTCCCTCATCGCCGGCTCCTCGAATGGGCAGGAAACGCGGCGGAAAATTGGCATCATGCCCAAGGTTCTCCCGCACGAGTTCGTCCAAGAGGGAACGAACCTCGCCAAGCAATGGCAGACGGAAGCGGCGCCCCTCGCCACGGATCGCGTCCAACTGTTCCGGAAGTTCGCTGAGGGTTTGATCGAGTTCACCGAATTCAAGGCTCGGGTCGCGAGCATCTATCCGGTCGATCAGCTGGAGTGGCTCCTGATCACCGATGAAGTTGCCGACAGCCTGGTCGCGAGCTGGATTCCGGTGCTGGATCGCTACCAGGAGCAGAATCGCGATGAAGTCCTGAGCAAGGGTCGCCAACTATTCGAGCTCGAGATGATGGCGATCACCGGCCCTCCCACGCGCATGCTCGGCTTCCACACCATCATGCTCGCGGACTACGCGATGTCCAAGGCCGACTCGTTGATCACCAACAAGGTCACCGACGACGTGCATGGTCTGGCCGACGGGGTGCTCCGCTCCGCGCGCGACTGGTGCGAGCTGTGGCATCAAGTGCACAGTGATCCGCTCTCTACCTACGAGAGCCGGCTCAACCAGGAGGACTGGATCGTGGCTCGCCTGGAGGACAATTGCGGAAACCGGCAGTGGCGCATCACCGATCAGTACATGGCGTTCGTCGGCACCGACAGTACCAAGACGCCGCCCGAGGATCGATTCGCACACGAATTCCATCTGTCCGCCCAGGGATGCGATGACAAGCGCGTGATCCAGATCGAGCTGCCCAACTTCAACGCGATGCAGCGGCAGGTCATGCAGGAGTGGGAAGCGTCGCGGAGCGGGGGACAGTAACTGCGAGGGGACCGCGAGCGGCGGGAGAGCAGCCAGGTGGGAGACGGTGTACCATCCTCGATTCCGCTCCCATCCTCCAGGATCGAAACGCGGGGCCGCATCCTGGCAGTCCTGCCCGATCATCCGCATCCCGCCGACATGGGCAGCCGCGTCCGCAATCTTCGCATCCTGGAAGCGCTGAGCGAGCGGTTCGACCTCGACATCGTCACCCTCGTTCATGACCGGCGACATCTGGAGGATCCGGGACCGATCACCCGCCTGGGGCGGTGGATTCCGGTGCTCGCGCCTCACCGGCGCAGCCAGGCAAGACGCCTGCTCACGCATGGCCGCGCATACTGGGCTGCCCTCCGGGAGGGTCTGCACCGCGATACATTCTTCCAGAGCTTTCCGGAGCTATCGCAGAAAGTGGACGATTCGGTTCGCGCCGGACGCTACGACTTGGTGCACTCCGCCTACTGGTTCACCCTCCGCCACCTGGAGTCGATGCCTCGGCCGCCTCTCTGGATCGTGGACACCCACGACGTTCAGTTCGAGAGGCACGAGCGTCTCTGGGGGCGCCGCTCGCCCCGGGAGAAGGCAGCCGAGCTCCACGAACTGCGGCGCTACGATCGCGTGATCGCGATCACCGAGCGGGATCGAGCTCTGTTTCGTTCCTCTCTGGGAGAGTCGCCTCTCTGCGAAGTGATCGGCATGGGGCTCGATTTCTCTCAATGGGACGATGTCGCTCCGGCGCAGCCTCCCGCGCCGCGCGTCGCGTTCTACGGAAACCTGAGCACATCCGCGAACCAGCAGGCGGCACGGCATCTTCTCGACGATCTCGTTCCATCGTTGGCGCGAGAGGTGAAGGGTCTGGAGGTTCTGCTCCTGGGAGCCGATCCTCCCGAAGATCTGCGAGCCCCGAAGGCGCGCCCCGGCGTGCATGTGGAAGTCACGGGCTTCGTCGATGACGTGAAGCCCTGGCTCGCGAGCGCGCGCGTGATCGCACTCACGCTGCGGGCGGGGAGCGGGCAGCGCGGCCGTGTGGTGGAAGCGCTCGCTCTGGGCGTTCCCGTGATCGGATATCCGGAAGCCCTGGAAGGGTTGGAACTCTCCGAGGGAGAGGGCATCGTGGTCGCGCGCGATGCGGCCGAAATGGGCAGACAGCTCTCCGCGTTGCTGCTCGATCCGCAGCGGGCTCAGGCGCTGGGCGCAGTGGGGAAGACCGCGGTCCGGGAACGCTACGGAATCGAGCGCACCTACGGGCTGTTCCCCGCGCTCTACGAGACGTTGATCGCCAACCAGAACGCGCGGGCCACCGCAGCCCCGTCTCCGCACGGATCTTCTTCTCGCTGACGTCCGCCGGGGCGCTTCCGTCCCGATGACTCCACGCGCAACTCGGCACCACGCATCGAGCGCCGTCCGCCTGGGCGCTTCCGTCCCGATGACTCCACGCGTCGCAGCACTACGCATTGCGCGCCGTTGCAACAAGTCACGATGCAACCACGACGCAACCACGACGCAACCACGACGCAACCACGACGCAACCACGACGCACCCACGACGCACCCACGACGCAACCACGACGCAACCACGATGCAACCACGATGCAATCACGACGCAAAATAGAAGAGAGCCTCGCGCTCAATGGGGGCGAGGCTCTCTATCGATCGAAAGCGGGCGTAGATTACTTCTTCTTTGCCG
>CAMPIC010000232.1 GCA_946886185.1 uncultured bacterium | reverse complement strand
GCGCGGACGCGGCGAGCTCGTGCTGGCTGCGGGTTTCGCAGAACTGGGCGGGGAAAAACTGGGGCGGGATGTTCCTTCCCCACATCGGGCAGGAAGTGATCGTCGATTTCCTGGAGGGAGATCCGGATCAGCCGATCGCCACCGGGCGCGTGTACAACCAGGACAACATGCCCCCACTCGACCTGCCCGCGGGCAAGCTCAAGAGCATCATTCGCGACAATTACGGCAATCAGATGGTCTTCGACGCTACCCCCGGCGACGAGCACATCGAGATCTACAGTCCGCACCACGAGTCTCGTTTGGAAGTGGGCCGCAGCGTCAAGTTGGTCTCGCAGAGTGAATACGTAAGCGAGATGAAGAGCGACTTCTTCGAGACGGTCACCGGCACCAAAGCGGGAATCCATTTGGGCGCCAAGGTGACCGGAACGGTGGGGCTCACCGCCGACGCCATGATCGGATTCAAGATCGGTCTCCATTTCGGAGGGAAGGTCGACTACTTCAAGGGAACGACCGCCTCCTACAGCTGGGGCGACAAACTCGAGTACGCCAAGGGCCACAAGGTGGAGATCGCCGCCGCCTCGAGCATCAAGCACGCCAAGAAGGAGTTCTTGCAGAGGACCGAGGCATACGCGCTGATCGATGCCAAGCAGCATGTGACCCTGAACGGAGGCGCGGGCGACAATGCCCTCGTGAATCTGACCACCGATGAGATCAACCTCGACTACGGCGAGGATGACCCGAAGGAGGAGTCGGACGCCGATCGCGAAGCCAAAGCGGTCGATCAGGCCGTCGCGGCGATGAAGGCCCAAGCGGCTGCGTGGGCCGCCACGTTCGCCATGGCCGCAGCCACTGCCAGTTTGGCCGAAGGAATCTTCTATAAGACCTCCGACGGAGTATCGGCCGATCCCGCGCGCGATCGGTGGGCCAGCGTCGCGGGCACTGCTGGTGTCCTGGGCGCCGGCGGGGTGGGGTTGTTGGCGATGGCGGCGATATGGAGGAAAAAGGCGGAGGGGATGACTCCAGCCATGATTGCCGTCCTCACCGAAGGGGAATCGAAGGACAAGCAGGACAACACTTACTCGCGCGTGCGGCTCGTCAAGGAAGGCGTCAAGATCGTCACTTACGAGAAGAAGGCGCCCAAAAAAGATGCGCTCGAGACCGATGGGGAGGGATTCGTCCTGGTGAAAAAGTCCGGCGACATCTTGATCAAGTCGGTAAAGAAAGGCGCGGGAATCAAGCTGGAGTCCGAGACCGCCAAGATCGAGCTCGTGTGTCCCCAAGGCGAGATCACCATCACTGGCAAGGGGGTCACGATCGACGCCGGGACGGGTGACTTGACGCTCAAGGGCGCGAACGTCAACACCGACGCGACCACGGGAACCAAGGTGAGCGCGCCGCAGTCGAAGGAGAACTGAGTTATCCGGGCCTGCCGCTCGCCAGGCTGGATGGCATGCCGCGCTCTGACACCACCTCACGATCTGGATTCGCTGACCGCATCGCCGGCGAGACCGTGGACGATGCCCGGAGACCTCTTCTCGAAGGACTATGGAACTCCATAATCGAACTCCGTTCGAAGTGGTCTGGCTGGCGGGCAGACTTCGCTATCCCGCGCACTCCTTGACGCTCATCGTCAAAGCTACTTTCGATCTCATCCCGGGCGAGGCGGCGAAAACCAGCGACGAGCAGATGGGCATCTGTGGAGACGAGCCCTTCCCGGGCGAGAAAGCGGGCTCGCCCTACTACGAATCGGACCTCGCCTATCACAAGCCGTGCGCGGATCGTCTTCTGGTCGGACGATGCCATTCGCCGAACGGAGCCCCCACCGTCGCCTCCCAAGTACGGTTCACGGTGGGGAATTGGTCGAGAACGCTGCACCTGATCGGCAATCGCAACTGGAAGAAGTCGATGCTCGGTTCGGGAATGACCTCCCCGGAACCATTCACCTCCATGGACCTTCGCTACGAGAACGCGTTCGGCGGAGTGGACTACGCGCCCAATCCAGTGGGCAGAGGCTTCCAAAGAGCGGGGAGCGAGAAAGACGATCGCGCCCACAACATCGAAGATCCCAACCAGCCGGTGAAGTCGCAGACCGATCGACCGGTGCCGGCCGGGTTCGGACCGATCGCGCGAACCTGGTGGCCGCGCAAAGGGCTCGGCGGGACGTACGGGAAGAAGTGGTTCCGCGCGCGCGCTCCATGGTTTCCCGAAGACATCGACTGGAAGGTGTGCAACGCGGCGCCGATTCCTTCCCTGGTCGACGGATACTTGCGCGGCGACGAAACGATCCATCTGCTCAATCTGCATCCTGAGATTCCCCAGTTCGAGAGCCGGCTCCCCGGGCTTCGCATCCGGTGCTTGATCGAGCGCGCGGACGGAGCAGGAGCTCGGCGCAAGATCGAAGAGCCGTCCATGCTGCTCGACACCCTCTGGATCGACTCCGAGCGTTCCAAGCTCGTGCTGGTCTGGCGTGGCACCGTCGACGGAGTGGCGTCCGATGAATTCGAGGACGTGAGCGCGTTGCACGTGATCGCCGAGCCGATGGAACGGGCGGCGCGACCGACGGGGGAACTGGCTGCTTCTTTTCTCGAGAGCGGCTTCGATCGCGCGGCACGTCCATCCTCGCGGGAGCAGGAACCGGGGCAGGGGGGCCTCGACGACGGTTCCGACGATCGGCCCGCGTCCCCGGTAGGCGCATCCGGCGGTTCTCGTGAGCCGCAGCTCGCTCCTGCAACCACGGCATCAGCGGCGGAGTCCGGATCGATGGGCGCTTCCCGTGAACCGGCGGGAGTGGCCGTCGCGGAGGAGGAAGCGGAGGAAGAGGGCAATCTGGACATCGAGCCGTCCGCGCTCCCCGAGACGACACCGGTCGAAGACTTGCGGAAGACGCTGGAACTCCTTCCGGCCGGCGCGGCTGCTACCCCGGAGATCCGAGAGTGGCGCGCGGAGATCCTCGCTCGGATCGCCGAGCTCGAACAGCAGCCGATCGCGGATCCCGAGCCATCCGCTCCCGTCGAATGGATTCCGTGGAGTCGCGAGCGCGTCCTGGCGGCAATTTCCGATGGAGATCCGCTCGAGGGGGAGGAGCTCGCGGAGCTCGATCTTTCCGGAGTGCACTTTCGCGGTCATTCGCTTCGGGAGGTCAGTCTGCGCGGCTGCGACCTCCGCGGGGCTGACCTGGCCGGATGCGATCTCTCGGGGGCCGATCTTTCCGCGGTCAACGGGGCAGGTCTCGACCTTTCCGGATCGAAGCTCGCATCCGCCTCGTTCCGCGAGGCGCGGCTCGAGGAGGCGAACTTCGAGGACGCGCAAGCAGCGGGCGCGGACTTATCCGGCGCGAATCTCGAGGGCGCGAAGATGAGCGGCGCCACCTTCGATGGCGCGGCGCTGCGCGGAGCCCGCATGGTCAAGGTCAGCGCGGCCCGCGCGAGCTTCCTAGGAGCCTGCTTCGATGACGCCAGGATGGACGAGGCGGACTTCCACGGCGCGGCCATGAACGGGGCTTCTTTGGTAGACGCCACGCTCACCGCGGCTGATTTGGCCGAGTCGACTCTGGATGGCGCCCGCGGCCCGGGATCCGACCTGACCGGAGCCGATCTCGCGAACGCTATGATCCTGGGTGGCGACTTCACCAAGGCGCGCTGCCGATGGGTGCGTGCCGAGGAGTCTCACTGGGTCTCGACCAAGCTCGATGGAGCCGACTTCTTCGAAGCCGACCTCGATCGCGCCGAGCTCTCGAAGTGCTCGATGGTCTCCGCGAACCTGACCGCGGCCAGTTTCCGACAAGCGATTCTGCACAAGACCAATCTGGAAGGCGCAACCCTCCTTCGGGCCGACTTCTTCCTCGCCAGCCTCTGCGCGGCGAGCATGACCAAGGCGGACTTGCGGGGAGCGAATCTCTTCGGGGCCGATCTCAGCGATGCCTCGGTGGAAGGAGCGGACTTGCAATCGGCGAACATCAAACGCACCCGGCTCGAGGAGTAGCCATGGATCTTCGTCCAGCGAACGAAGTCCCGGCGGTCGCGCTTTCGGTGGACGACCTACGACGCGAGCTCGCGTCCGATCGGGTGCTCCTGGGAGTGGCGCTGGAAGGGTTGGATCTGCGCGGTTTCGATTTCGGAGGCATCGAGCTCAAATCGGTCATCCTGGACCAGTGTGACTTGCGCGGCGCCGACTTCCGCGGAGCGAGCCTCGCGGGAGTGATCGTGGAAGGCGGCGACGCTTCCGGAGCGATCTTCGCGGGGGCCGCAATCTATGGATGCCAGTTCCTGGGCGTTCCGCTAGGACAGGCCGATTTCTCGGGAACGCGTCTCGGAGGAACCATTTTTGAAGGAGAACGCGGTGTTGGAGCGGACCTCGACGGAAACGACGAACATGGCGCCCGGGCCGGGATCCCCGAAGAAGCAGGCAAGGGGAGCGGCATGAAATTCGATGGCGCGGTGTTGAGCAACGTCGCCTTCCAGAACGTACAGGCGCCGCGCGCTAGCTTTCGCGCCGCCAAGCTTCGCAACGTGCGTTTCGAGAGCAGCGGGTGCGAGGGAGCCAGCTTCGCCGGAATCGATGCCAGCAACTGCACCTGGGAGAACGCGGACCTGCGGGGAGCGAGCTTCGAGGATGCGATCGTGCTGGACGGCGCGCTGGAACGGTGCAATCTCGAACGGGCCGTTTTCTCACGCGCGCGGTGCACCGGCTCCCGGTGGATCCGCATCGATTTCGGCTCTGTGGGAACGATGCCTTCCGGCGTGAACGGAAGTTCCTTCGAGAGCTGCGCGCTCGCCGGACTGGACCTGTCCGAAATCGAAATGGACGGCACGCGCTTCGACGAATGCGATCTCGGGGCGGTGCAGTGCGAGCAGCGTGTCTTGCGAAGTTCCTCGTTCCGGAAATGCGATCTGCGAGGAGGCCGGTTCGCGGGGACGGCATGGGAAGGATCCATCCTCGATCACTGTGATCTGGCGCGCGCCGACCTGAAGGGAGCGAAGTGGGACGCCGTCACGATCCGGGACTGCGACGCGAGCCATGCCGAACTTTCGAATGCTCGGATCGCGCAGAGCGAGATCACATCGTGTGATCTCACCGGCCTGCGCGCCTCCTCCTCACGCTGGGAAGCGGTCACGTTCTCCGGTTGCCGGGTCGCGCAGGTCGATTGGAGCGCGGCGCTGTTTCCGAAGGCGGAGCTGCGCGGTCAAGTCATCGCCGAGTGCGACTTCACGGGGGCGGATTTCAGCGGCGGAGCGTTCGCGGATGCGCGGATCGAGCGCTGCCGGTTCGAAGGGGCGAAGCTGGGAGAAGCCGACTTCTCGAACGCCGATCTGTCCGGCGTGGACTGGCGCGGCGTCGCCGATCTTACCCGCGCCAACCTTTCCGGCGCTAAGCTCGCGCGCGCCGACCTGCGAGGGCTGTGCTTGAAAGAGGCGGAGCTCAGCCGGGTCGATCTCACCGAGGCGCGCATGGAGGGAGCGATTCTCCAGGAGTGCAACTTGGGAGCGAGCAAGCTCTCCGGCCTCTCGGTCGCGGAGTCGGATTGGCGCGGCTCCTACTTCATCGGAGCGGATCTCTCCGGCATCG
>CAMPIC010000231.1 GCA_946886185.1 uncultured bacterium | reverse complement strand
TTTTGGGGGTGGTCGGTGTTTTGCTTGCCGTGGGGTTGCTCCAGGGCGGCGGCCCCGCACTCCGCCCCGCCGACCCTAGAACCAGTGGAAGGAACCGTGCCCCGGGTAGTAGTCGCGGATGATCGCCTCCAGGAGCAGAGCGTCCACGATCAGGTGCACGAGCATCACGTAGAACAAATTCCGTGACTGTTCGTACATCGAGCCCTGGGTGAGGGCGAAGGCGTACACGACGACCGGGCCAATGCCGACGAACGCCATATCGTATAAGACGGATGCATATACAAATGCCTGACCCAGGTTGGCGCGACGGAAATCGTACAAGCTGCGCAGCGTCGCGAACACGATGTTTACGAAAAACAGCTCGTCCCACATTCCGACGCAATTGAGCCCGATCACCAGCCGCCAGACTTCTTCCAGATCATACGCGGGGGGCAGGTGCCATTGCCGCGGCATCCACGGATTGACGTGGAAGAAGTAGAGCTCGATCACGACATGGGCAAGCGGCACCGCCAAAGCGACATAGCCGAGATCGATCCACCGAAATCTACGGGGGAAGATGCGATAGTCGATCACCCCCGGGTCGGTGCGGCGGAAGACCAGGGTGGGAACCAGGAGCGCCGCCAGGAAGAACGCGCCGAGGGCGAGGAAGTGCGGTGTGGAGGTATCCGTATCGATCGGAGCGGCCGAGAGAAGAACGAACATCCCCAGGAGCATGCCCATCCTGCGCCGATATTCGGGAGCAGGATCCCGCAAGACCCCTATGAGTGTGACGAACCAGAGGATGGCGCCGGGAACCAGCTTCTCCATGGCGAGGAGCACCACACTGGTGGCGCTGAACAGCAAGAGATTCCAGTCCCGCCGGCCGATCCGCACCCTGACTCTCCCGATCCTCTCCTCTTCGCAATTCCAACGAAAGACCCCGCTTCTCCCAGAGGGAAACGCGGGGTCTTCCGATTTCACGCCGATCCGCGCGGTCGCGGATCAGGATCTCTATCGACTGACGATCAGGCTACGGGTCGCCACGTAACCATCCGCGCTCATCCGATAGTAGTACACACCGGAGGCCACGGCATGGCCCGACGCGTCGCGGCCATCCCAATCGATCGAGTGGGTACCCGCCTCGAACGTGCCGTCGGCGACGGTGTTCACCTCGCGTCCGGACACATCGAAGATCTTGATCTGCACCGAAGTGCTGACCGGCACCTGGAACCCGATCCGGGTCGAACCGGCGGTCGGGTTGGGGGCGCTGGACTCGAGAGCGAATCGAACCACCGCGCTCCCCGTTTCCGGAGTGCTGGACGGGCCGAACTGGCCGAGGATGGTGAAATCATCGATGCCAGCGTCGACGAACGATTCCGCGATCAAGTCCTGCGCGATGAACCGGAACTGGATGTTCCCCGGAGTGGGAATCAACGGGAGCAGGTTCGCCTGGAACACGGTCCAATCACGGCTGACCGACGCCGTGGTGTTCTCGAGATCGATCCAGGCACCGGCGTTGTTGCGAACTTGCACGACCCAGGCGTCTTGACCGGGGTTCGGTCCCGCGTCGTTCGAGAAGAACCGCCAGTACTTGACCACCAGCTCGCTCGCGCCGGCCATGTCGTAGACGGGGCTGTAGAGCGAAGTGACGCCGTTGTCCACGTCCGCGGTATGAACGAGGCCGCCGGGCGCGCCGTTTCCAGTCACCCAGCACATCGTGCCAGGGGACGGAGTGGTGTCATTCTCGGGCTGGATCGAGGTCGCGTTGGGATCGACCCGCACCCACTGCCCGGCCGTCGCGGTGTCGGTTCCGCCCTGGTTCACGACCCATCCGCTTCCAGCCTCCTGCGCGTCGTACACCTGGGCGACGTCGAAGTCGTAGGTGTTGAACGGAGCCAGAGCGGGCGCCGTCTTCGACTGGCCGAGGTTGTCCTCAGCGCGGATGTAGTAGTTGACCGTCGAGGTGTGCGGAATTCCAGGGATCGTTCCCTGATAGTTTCCGCCACCCGTGTGGGTCATGTTGGCCACCTGGAAGTCGCCCGTGGCATCGTCGATGGAGTAGTAGATCTCCGCCGAAGCGATGTTGGAGGCGGTCGTCACGATGTTCGCATTGAGGACGCGGTTGCCCGCGGTCGTGGTCGTCCAGACTTCGTCATGGACGATCGTCACGCCCTGGGTGACCGGCGGGCAGCTGAACCCGTGATTCGTGGCCGCCATGCAGTACACGTCGTAGAACGGCGTTCCGTTGTTCAAGTTGCCGTCGTCGTCGTCCGACACGAAGGTCGCGAGCACCTGCGCCGGCTGGTTGAACGGCGAAGAGAGCTTGCGTCCGAAGTGCCAGTCGGATGCCGTCTTGACCTGAGCCGCGGACTCGCCCATCAACTGGACGAACACTTCCAACGCGTCCCAGTGGAATCCCGCGATGACCCGGCCGGCGTTGTGGACCTCTTGCCCAACCACGTCGTCCGGATACTGCAGCCCGTTGTCCGAGGTGCGGATTCCGCTCACGCAGTTGCCCACGTTGAACCCGCGTCCGATCTCCGCTTCCAGAGTGAGGATGTTCGCGAGAACGTCGCCGTTCCCCTCGCCCAGTCCCTGCTGGCCCTGGCTGCCGAGAAGAGCGTTCTGCACGCCGTGTCCGTACTCGTGATGAACCACTCCGCCGATCTCGCCAGTATTGGCGCAGCCGCCCACTTCCGGATAGAAGTTGATCGAACCGTTCCAGTAGGCGTTGCAGCTTCCGTTGCGGTTCACGTTGCACTGGATCCGCTGATTCGTATAGAACCAGCCCGGATCGAACTGCTCGAAGAGATCATGGATCTGCTGGACCGCGTAGAACGAGTCGCGCTCGTCCTGCCGCGAGTTCGCGTCCGTCCAGAGCACGTTGAACGGCGTTCCCGGAGTGGCGGTGCCGCTGAAGAGGGCGTCGGTGCCGCTGATCACGTTCACGTCGACATACGGTCCGAAGAAGCGGGAATTGATCGTGCGTGAATCCGCACCGGCATAGTTCACGGTCCAGTTGCCGGCGGAGTTGCTGTTCGCCGATCCCACGCCGACGATCGTCACTTCCTGATACGGATGCGGCGTATTGGCGTGCTCGTCGTCGCACCAGGTCCCGATCTGGGTGTTCCCCTTCTCGGTTCCCGTGAAGTTCAGGAAGTGCACGTCGTTGTAGCGGTAGACGACCTCACCAGTGTGCGCATCGACATGCGTGACCCAGATTCCGAGAGGCTCCTCGGTCGAAACGCGGACACGCCACACGAGGTGGTAGTCCACCTGCGTCTCGCTCACCGGAACCGGAAGCACGAACAGCTCCGCGGCGCCGTCGATCGAATCGGTGTTGGGATTGAACGGCACACCTTCCTTCGCGAACTGAATCGCCTCTTCCGCCGAGAAGAGAGGATTCGGGTCAAGGGAGATGTTGCTGTAATAGTCGGAACCCATCACGAAAACGCGACCCGATTCCGTGAAGATCGCGTAAACCCGGCCGCCCAGGACGTCCACGCCTTGATACGTCTGCTGGAAGTGCGCCGCGACCTTGCCGGCTCCGCGCGCTTCCTGTAGGAACCTGAGGCTGGAGAGATCAGTTACACCGAGAGCGTGCGCGTTCTCGGCGATCACACCGCGTCCCGCTTCCTCGGCGGCAAACGCGTTGCCGAGGGAACGACCCGTCTCATGACCGCTTCCGTAGAGGGCAGACGGGGTGTTCGACTGCGGGTTCCACGTATACACATGCCACGCGCCACCGTACTCGGCGGCAAGCGCGTCCACCGTTTGAGCGCGTGCGGATTCTACTGCCGGCGAGGTGAAACTCTGCAAGTCAAACTCGGGCAGCAGAATCTCGTAATTGCTCGTATTGCTGGGCGCCACGAAGGCCTGTCCTTCGCTCATCAGGGCACTGGTGGCCACGAGGGCGAGGAATAGGCTCGGTGCCATTCTCTTCATGGATCGAGTCTCCTTGTTGCTGCTATGAGTGGGTAGAAACCGAACATCGCCAATTCTACAGGATTCCTCCCCCAGTCCAAAGCGCGTTGGATGGGCGCCGCCGTTGGCAAAAACCTCTCTAACCATGGGTATCCCCCGGCTCCGGTCCATGAACCATGCCGGACATCCGGATCGAGCGATCCGAAATGCTCCTTCAGCTATGCAAATGATTGCATCTCATCGATCTAGCGGGGCGATGCCGGTGCTGCAGTCGAGACGGCGAGGGCGATTGGCGAAGAGGAACGGGACACAGCCGGACGGTGGATACTCAGGTTCCAGCGGAGGGATCGAGCTCGTCCCGGAGTGCCCGCTTCTGAATCTTTCCCGCGGCGTTCTTCGGCAGGTCGGATCGGAGCTCCACGCGACTCGGCACCTTGTACTCCGGCAGGAGTGACGCGCAGTGCTGGAGGAGCTGCTCTGCGGTGGGAGCCGCGGTCTCTGGTTTCGGGACCGCGAAGGCATGGATCGCCTCCCCCAGAATCGGGTCCGGAACACCAATGACGGCTGCCTCCATCACGAGAGGATGCGCCAGCAGCGCTTCCTCGATTTCCATGGGGCTGACCCGGTGCGCGCCGCACTTGATCATCTCCTTCTTCCGGCCCACTACATAAAGGAAGCCGTCCTCGTCGCGATACGCGAGGTCGCCGGTGTGCAACCCTTCGGGCCGAAGCACCAACGCAGTCTCATCCGGATCGTTCCAGTATCCGAGCATGATGTTTTCCCCTCGGGCCACGATCTCTCCCGGTTCACCGGGGGCCGCTTCGGTCCCGTCCTCGCGAAGGATCTCGATCTGGACGCCCGGGATCTCCTTGCCGATCGAACCGATCCGCTCCGGAAGCTCTCGCGGGTCGAGGTAGGTGAGCCGGGCGCTCGCCTCGGTCGCTCCGTACATCACGAAGAGATCGACGCCGGGCAGCGCATCGAGGACTTGCCGCGTGAGCTCCGGAGCCATCGCCCCGCCGGCCTGAGTGACGTACCGCAAGCGGGGCGGAGGCGCGCCCGGCAAACGGGAACGGTGTATGAGGACGCTGAAGGTCGACGGGACGCCGGCCAGTCCGGTGGCTCCATCTTTCTCCATGCGTTTCACGACCGCGTTCGGAAAATAGAGGTCGGTGCCGACGATGAGCGATCCGCCGACCGCCGCATGCGTATTGAGCAGTGACTTCCCGTAGACGTAGTGGAACGGGAGCACCACCATGACTCGATCGTCTCGCGTCAACCGGAGGTACTCCACGATCGAGCGCGTGTTTGCGAGCAGGCTCCGGTGCGTTAGGACGGCGCCCCGCGGACGGCCGGTGGAACCCGATGTGTAGACGATCGCGACCGGCGCATCCGACGAGACCGGACACTCGGCCGCGAGCGTGGATTCGGGAAAAGCCTCGCGAAACGGAATGGCCGCTTCCGGCAGCCCTTCTCCATCGCTGATCACGGCTCGAACTGCGAGGCCAGGCTCCTGCAGCGCGGCCGCCGCGGTCCGCGCATACCTCTTCTCCACCACCAGAACGGATGCTCCCGAGTCGCGGAGCAGGAACCCGAGACCCTCCGCTCGTAGCGACGGGTTCAGAGGAACCGCGATCCATCCGGCGGCCGCGCTGCAGGAGCCT
>CAMPIC010000230.1 GCA_946886185.1 uncultured bacterium | reverse complement strand
CGTCCACGGCAAGAGGGGAAAGGTCAGAAAACGAAAGCGGCTACTCATGTTCGGTCTCCTGTGTGCGCGGTCGCGTGCTGGCTGAGCCGTCGCCCGCTACCGGCATGATCAGCTCTGACCAGAAGATCAAAAGCCGACGTGAAATGATCTGAATTGACGTGAAGCAGGATGTAAGGATGGGCACGATGAAGCCGCTCGTCTGTGAGGGAATTCACGTAAGTGACCCACGGCGCAGCTCCGGGTGCAGCGCAACGCCCAGGTGCAGCGCAACGCCCGGGTGCAGCGCAACGCCCAGTTGCAGCGCAACGCCCGGGTGCAGCGCAACGCGCCGAGTGCTCACCTCACCTCGTGCAGCGCGCGGAGTACGGTGCCACCAGCGGCAACGCACCGCGAACATTCCAAGAGCAGACGCCGTTACGAGCCCGCATCCATAAACGTCGTGGCCGTTTGCCTCAGCGGTGATACAGCTTTTTGTTCGCGAGAGCTCGCCACCCATTCGCGCGGGGGCGCGCGCCATAACCGAGTAGATGAAATGTCGCCGCAGTCGATTGGCGATTCGCCAGGAAGAACGAGTGACGCGGACGTGGAGCGGATTCGCGAGCCGCGCGGCGGGCATCTAGCTCCCATCGGTGGTGGCCGTGCCCCGCTCTGATGTGAGTCACGTGCTTGACCGCAGCCGAACGGCTGTGTACCGTGCGTTCTTCGACCGCGACCTTGTGTCCCCGTCGTCTAGCCTGGTCTAGGACCCCACCCTTTCAAGGTGGTAACACGGGTTCAAATCCCGTCGGGGATACCACTTACAGCTCACGTCTCCAGGTCTTCCTGAGAGCCTTCCGCGGCCACTCCGGTTACTGCGCGCTCTCTCTGCAGCGGCTCACGTCTCCAGATCCTCCTGAAGCGCATCGCGCTGCTCCGCCGTCAGCTCGACCCGCTCGCGATACTGCTCGAAGTCGCACCCGATCGCGATCGGCACCACCCCACGGGTATCGAACTGAAGGTATTGCACGGCGCTGAGCCGATCCTCGCCGACCTGCCCGCGGTCAAACTCCGCGTAGACCTTTTTCCCGTCCGGCAACTCCACGTAGACGTGTTGAGGGAGAGGCAGCCAGCTCCGGAGCCTTTCCGCTCGCACCTCGCGATCGTCGATCTCGATCAGAAGGGAGCAGGCGAGGACGCCGTCGCCTCCGAGGAGCCCGTTGTACGTCTCCAGCTCGTGTGCGATCGCGTCCTCTTTGACGAGCTGCTCGGCTCGCATCATCTCCTGGATCTGGTACCACATCGTGTCGTGATTCTCGAACAAGAAGGTCAGGTGCTCACCGAGGTGGACGCGCCGCGGGCGCTTTACCTCGAACATCTTCTCTTGCACCTGCGCACGCCGCTCGCCGTAGGTCTGATAGTCCATGAGCTCGCTTCTTTGTACCTTGCGCATGAGCGGACCTCCCTCGAGATGGGCGCCGTTGGGCGTTCCGTCCCGGTTTGAAAGTCTGAGTCGACCCGTCGTGTGTCGATCATCGTCCCCGTTTTCGTCCCCGAGTCGAACCTGCCTCCGCGTGAGCCGCGAGTACGTTTTGGTCGATCCGGGATGAATCACGCATCGTTCGAATCTGGTTCCTTGGGCGGAAGCTTCCTGGCGAAACCGTCTTCGCGGTACGCGCGCGCCAGGATCGACATCGGGTGGAGCGGTTTGTTCCCCGCATGCTGCGCAAACTGGAGCGCCGCGAGCGGGCAATCGGTCGACCACGTCGTCGCTCCCGCATCCTTCATGCCGTCGAACGCTTTCTTGCCGATTCTCTGCGAGGGCTCGAATCCTTCTTTGGTCATCGCCCAGGTGCCGTCGTGTCCGCAGCACTCCATAGTGAGCTGCGGCACCACGCCGGGGATCTTGCGGATGAGGTCGCGCCCTTTGAAGCCGACTCCCTGCGCGCGCAGGTGACACGGAGCGTGATAGGCCACGGGCCCGTCGGGAGCGCTCCGGAAATCAGTGTTGAAGCGCGGCTGCTCGCGGATCGACCAGAGGTACTCGGAAGGATCCATGGTCGCGCTCGCCACCTTGCGCGCGCGCTCCCGATCCCGCTCCGCGACCAGATCCGGGTACTCTCGGCGCAGCATCATCGAGCAGGTCGGATTGATCGCCAGCACTTTGGCGCCTCGATCCACGAATGGTTCCAAAATCTTCAAATTGGCCGCCGCCTGCTTCTGGAGGGCGGGCAGATCTCCGTGCTCCCAGGCCGGCATTCCGCAGCAGTGCAGCCCGCGCACGCACGCCACATCGATCTGGTTTCGTTCCAGCACCTCGACCGTGTCGCGCCCGATCTGAGGCTCATTGTTCTGGACGTAGCACGTCTGGAAGAGGATTGCCTCGACTCCCGGCTCGTCCACGACCCGACCGCTCCGCACCGCCCACGCTTCGAAGGTCTCCTGCGCAAAGTCCGGAAGCAGCTTGTCCCGATGGATGCCGAGCGACTTCTCCATGAACCAGCGATGGAGAGCGACGCGGTTCATCTGGTTGGCAATCGGTCCGCTCGCGCGCGCCGCCTTGGCGGCCATGTCGGGATCACCCAGGAGCTTCTTCGCGAACGGCACTCCATGCCGCCGCGCCCGCACTGCCTGATAGCGATGGACCAGCTTGGGGAAGTCGAGCTGATACTCATGCCCGTCGCGCACGGTGTAGGGGCATTGCACCTCGCAGAGCTTGCACTGGAAGCACTGATCCATGACGCGCGCGGTTTCCTTGGGCGTCAGCTTGCGCACATCGCCGGCATGGTTCTGATCGATGAAGGAAAAGAGCGAAGGGAAGCTGTCGCAGTACTTGAAACAGAGCCGGCAGCCATGACAGATCTCGAAGGTGCGCTCGATCTCTCTGTCGAGCGCCACCGGATCCCAATATTTCTCATCCGCGGGGTCGTAGGTGAGCCCGTCCGTGGGCTGGTATGAGATAGGTCTGTCTCCATCCGACATCACGACCTCCAGTGATCCAAATCCCTCACGTAGTCGGCATCCCTCACGACCGAGCAGTTCCCGCGTTGCCGCGCGGACGGCGTTTGAAAAAACGTCCCGAGAGGCGACGCGCGCTTCCCGGGACGGAAACTCAGCCGTTCACTGGCACGAGCTCAGCTGCTCTCGAGCCCCGTGTCCACCCGACCGATGCTCTCGATGCCTCGACAGGGCGGATGCTCTTGACGCTGCGACTGAGCAGATGCTCTTGACGCTGCGACTGAGCAGATGCTCTTGACGCTGCGACCGAGCTGATGCTCCTGACGCTGCGACTGCGCTGATGCTCTCGACGCCTCGACTCAGCTGACGCTCTTCAGCATCGACTCGAATCGCCCGGCGTGCGACTTCTCGGCCTTGGCCAGCGTCTCGAACCAGTCGGCGATCTCCGGGAAGCCTTCCTCGCGAGCCGTCTTGGCCATGCCGGGATACATCTCGGTGTATTCGTGGGTCTCGCCCGCGATGGCCGACTTGAGGTTGAGCGCGGTGTCCCCGATCGGGTAGTCGGTCGCGGGATCTCCCACCTTCTTCAAGTAGTCGAGGTGACCATGCGCATGCCCGGTTTCCCCCTCCGCGGTCTCGCGGAAGTTGCCGGCCACTTCGGGGTAGCCCTCGACATCGGCGACCTTCGCGAAGTACAAGTACCGGCGGTTGGCCTGGGACTCGCCCGCGAAAGCCTCCTTGAGGTTCATGTGAGTCTTGGAACCCTTGAGCTCAGCCATGATCTTTCCGATCCTCCTGCATCCTTGGGGTATCTAGTTTCGAACTTCCTCGGGGTCGCAACGCGAGCACACGACTTCGTACTCCACGTGCACGCTCTTGAGCCGAAGCCCGAACGGCAGCTGCGAAGGGCGCGCCGGACGGGGAACGAGCTCGTGATCGATGTCGAAAACGGAGCCGCAGATGCGGCAAACGGCATGGTCGTGGTCCTGCTCGGTTCCGTCGATGCGCAGCGCGCCGCTCGGGGTCCCGATCCTCCGCACCAGACCGCAGCGCGCGAACGTCTCCATCGTGGCGTAGACCGTCGAGAGCGAGAGGGAGGGATTCCGCTCCCGCAGCGACTCGAAGATCATCTCCGCGGTGGGATGACGCCGGTCGTTCTCGATCGCTTCCAGGATCTGGAGCCTCGGGGAGGTCGCGCGCAGACCCGCTTCACGGAGTCTCCGCCCGCGATCCATATGCGCGGACGGCGCCGACCGCCGTGCTTGGGACTTCGTCCCGGACTTTGCTGTCTGAGTCTTCGCCGTCATGGGTTTCATAACTCTCCAGAACCACTCCTGAATCAGAATAGTTCCGAACTGCGATTCATTACAAACAAATTCTTATCCGTCCCGCGCATCTTTCGGCCCACCGGCCCTCGACAGGCGGCCACCGGAGCTTCGGCGTCCATTGGAGCTTCTGCGGCCACCGGAGCTTCCGGCGAAGCTTCACGGCTCCGCGCGGGGCGCATCCATCGGTCATGCCATCCACGGCTGGGCTCCTCGCGCCCGCTCCGCAACGTGTACACTGGGCGCTTTCCTCGAATCTGGGCAGGAGGCAAGGCATGGACAGTCCGGAAGACAGCGGCGAGGCGACGCCCCGCAGGCGCGACTTCATCCGGGCGCGGATCGACGAAGACCTGGACAGCGGCCGGCATTCCACGGTCGTGACCCGCTTTCCACCGGAACCGAACGGATATCTGCACATCGGGCACGCGAAAGCGATCTGCCTCAATTTCATGGTGGCCCGGGAGTTCGGAGGTCGCTGCCATCTCCGGTTCGACGACACCAATCCGAGCAAGGAAGAGCAGGAGTACGTCGACAACATCATCGCCGATGTGCGCTGGCTCGGCTTCGACTGGGGCGACCATCTCTATTTCGCATCGGACTACTTCGAGCGGCTCTACGAATTCGCGATCGAGCTGATCGAGCGCGGCAAGGCGTACGTCGACAGTCTGTCGGCGGAGGAGATCAGGGAGCATCGAGGCACGCTCACTTCTCCCGGCCGCGACAGTCCGTACCGGAACCGCTCGGTCGCGGAGAATCTCGATCTGTTCCGGAGGATGCGTGCGGGCGAGTTCGAAGACGGCTCGCTCGTCCTGCGCGCCAAGATCGACATGGCTTCGCCCAACATCAACATGCGCGATCCGGTCCTTTACCGGATCCGCCGCGAGCACCATCACCGGACCGGCGATGATTGGTGCATCTATCCGATGTACGACTACACGCATCCCCTTTCCGATGCGCTCGAAGGGATCACGCACTCGCTCTGCACGCTCGAGTTCGAGGATCACCGGCCGCTGTACGACTGGGTGGTGGACACGCTCCGATCCTGCGGGGCGCAGTTTCCGTCGCGGCCGCAGCAGATCGAGTTCGCCCGCCTCAACCTGAACTACACGGTGATGAGCAAGCGCAGGCTGCTGGCGCTCGTCGAGCAGAAGTACGTCCGAGGCTGGGACGACCCGCGCATGCCGACGATTGCCGGCCTCCGGCGGCGCGGCTTCACGCCGGACGCGATCCGCGACTTCTGCACGCGCATCGGCGTGGCGAAGAAGGAGAACGTCATCGACGTCGCGCTGCTCGAGCACACCGTGCGCGAGGACCTGAACAAGCGGGCGCTGC
>CAMPIC010000229.1 GCA_946886185.1 uncultured bacterium | reverse complement strand
GGCGATGCTCGCGATCGTAGTGGTCGTAATCGCCAGTCCAGTTGACGAGCTCTCCCCCATCCACTTCCACGATTCGGGTGACGACGCGATTCATGAAATCGCGGTCATGGCAGGTCATGAGCAAAGCCGCGGGTGTGGCTCTGAGGAAGTTCTGCAGCCAGAGGATCGATTCGATGTCGAGATGGTTGGTCGGCTCGTCCATGAGGAGCACGTCCGGCTGCATGAGGAGCACCTTGGCCATCGCGACGCGGGTCTTCCAACCGCCCGAGAGAGCGTCCACCTGGCCGTCGATCTGATCCTGCGCGAAGCCGAGCCCATGGAGCACTTCCTGCGCGCGCGCTTCGAGATCGTATCCGCCGCGATGCTGGTATTCGTCCTGCACCTCGCTGTAGCGCTCGAGGATCTCGTCCATCTCGTCGGCCCGATCCGGATCGGCGAGCGCCTTCTGGAGGTCTTCGAGCTCGTGGTGGAGATCGCCCAGGCGCCCGCTTCCCGCGATCGCCTCGTCGAGCACGCTCCGCCCCGTCATCTCGGCGGTGTCTTGCCGGAAGTAGCCGATCGTGACGCGCTTGGGGACGGTAACCTCTCCTTCGTCCGGTTGCTCCTCGCCGGCGATGAGGCGAAAGAGAGTCGTCTTGCCCGCGCCGTTGGGGCCGACCAAGCCGACGCGCTCGCCCGGATTGAGCTGCATGGAGGCTTCGACGAAGAGGATCTGGCGACCGTACTGCTTCGAAATGTCATTCAAAACGATCATGGAACGCGGAGACTAGCAGATCACTGCTTGAATCCGACTCCGATCACGTAGAACGACCTGTCGATGTTTTCCCGGCTGACCTGGAAGTCGTCCGCCACGATCGCTTCCTCCGGAACGCCGGTCAGGCGGGAGCGGATGAAGTTCCGCCAGGAGAGCGGGATGAGTTGCTTGACGTTGAGCCGGACGAGGAACGCCTCCATTCGGAGGGCACGTTCATCGAGGATGAACCGCTCCGAGCGCTCGCTGGGAAGGAGTCCGTACATCTCGACCTTCGGGAACCGCCGGCGCAGCGCCTGCTCCAGCTCGGGCGGCGAATACTCCTGGTTGTGATTGGAGTAGAGGGGCTTTCCATTGCTCGCCTTGATGCTGAAGATGGCGTTCTTGGTCGAGCAGACGAAGACGCCGCCCGGTTTCAGGATCCGCTCCGCTTCGTCGAAGAACCGGTCGCAGTCATCGAGATACTCGAGCAGGGCATTGGTCACGACCACTTCGTAGCTTGCGGACGGCAGTCGGGTGTCTTCCGCGTTGCCGACCGAGTACGTGATGTTCGGCCGGGAATAGGTCTGCTTGGTCGCTTCGATCTGATCGGCGTCCCAGTCGAACCCCACGACCGAGCGCGCTTTCTCCGCGAGAATGGCGGTTCCGTAGCCCTCCCCGCAGCCGACATCGATGACGGTGCGGCCCTTCACCCAATCGGCCGCCCATCGATAGAAAGCGGTGTGGTACGGAACCTTGATGTGACGTCCCGCAAGGGTATCCGGCCGAAAATTCATGACTGCCTGGCCTCGCGCATCGATTCGACCTCCAACTCCTGGATCGCGGGCCCCTCCTTCCGCTCGACCAGGTAGAAATAGACCCCGAGCAGGGAGCTGAGCATCATCACCGCGACGACCATCAGCCCCAACGCGACCGCTTGGCTGTTGGACAGATCCAACCCCAACGCCGTCGCCACGAAGATCAAGCCGCCTTCGCGCAGACCGAGCCCGTTGAACGATATCGGGACCAAAGTGAGGATCACCACGATCGGCACCAACAAGAGGTACTGCCAGAGGCCGAGCATGATCCCGAGGCTGCGCCCGACACAGTAGTAGAGCACGACCCCGCAGAGCTGCATCACGAACGAGAGGACGTACACCTTCCACTTGCTCGCGCCGGAGGAGTCGAACGTGCGCAGCGCGGCGCCGAGCTGCGCGCGGATGGTCGAAAGCGGTCCCCTGCCCGAGGGAAAGATCAGCCGATTGAAAAACCGATACACGTTGGGCTGGAGCAATGCCACCGCTCCCACGATCGCCAGAGGCAGCGCGAGGGTCGTGAGGAACGCGCCGTTCACGTCTCGAATTTTGAGAAGATGGATGCCGAGCGCGATGCCCCCGATGCACGCGAGCATGATCACTCCGATCAAGCGCTCCAGGAATGTCACGAAGATCGACCGGCGGAGCATCTTCTTCTCATCAAGGATGTAGTAGCTCCGATAGACGTCCCCTCCCACGCTCGTGGGGAGCACGTTGTTGAGGAACATCCCGATGTAGAGCGCCTTGAAAAGTCGGAAGAACCGCACCGGCATCGCATAGATCTCGAGAAGCGCTTCCCAGCGCGCCGCCCAGATCAACGCGGCCGCGAACTGCAGCACCAGCGAAGCGGCGACCCATTTCGGATCGATGCCGCGCACCACGCGTCCCAGCTGGCCGAGATCGGTGGTCGCGAGAATCACACCGATCATGGTTAGACCGACCAGCAGGCGTATGAAAAACGCCCTTCTGGACTTGCCTCCGTGCACCGTCTCGGTCATGTGCCTTTCACCCGAAGCCTTGAGCCGCTTGGAACTGGGCGTGTCGGCGCTGCCCGATGTTCCACGAGTGTGCGGGTCATCCCTGACTCGCCTGAGCCTACGGGCTCGGTCGAGCTCCTGTCCATCGAGGTATCGGCTATCGGCGAACGAGGATCGAGCGCAGACGTCGGCCGGGGACTTTTACCCCACACGACATCGGCGCCGCCCATGGGGACGACGCCGATTCGCGCTCACTTGTCCCGAGGGGACAATCGCGTCCCCTCGGAATGCTCGATCTACTGCAGGAACTGCACTTTCTGCGTCGCGGTCTGGCTCTCGCTCCGGGCACGGATGAAGAACACTCCCGAGCTCACCACCCTGCCCGCGTCGTTGCGTCCATCCCAGGCGAACGCGTGCGAACCGGGCTCGAAGCCCCCGGAGGCCAGCGTCTTCACATGCTCCCCCCGAGGACCGATCACTTCGATCTCGACGGTGCCCGCTTTCTCCAGCTCGATGGCGAACTGGAGCGGATCGGAAGCAGAGAACGGATTGGAGGATCGGAGCTGGATTCCCAGACCTACCGGCATGACCGCGGGATCCGGGGTGTTGGACGTGGACGGCACGAGCTGATAGATCTCGCCTGTCGTGGCGCCGCCGCGGTCGCAGATGTAGAGCTGTCCGTGCGCGCCTTCGCCGAAGCTCGAGATCGCGCCGATGGTGAGGCCGCCTCCCGGAGCGAGCTGGGTAGTGCGATCGGTCACGACCACGTTGCCGCCGTTTCCGTCATGCGTCAGCGTCCAAATCCGCGCGCTGCCGAAGTCGGCGAAGAAGTAGTGTCCGTAGAGCTCGTTGACCTCTTCGCCCCGATAGACGTAGCCACCGGTCACCGAAAATCCCACGCTGTGCGAATAGTCGTGGATCGGAAGGTGCAGCGATCCATCGTTGCAGTCGCTGGACGGATTGTGACAATGAGTTCCTTCCATCAACCGCCAGCCGTAGTTGAGGCCACCACCGCTGTCGAAGCTCTCGAAGTTCACCTCTTCCCAGCTTCCTTGCCCGACGTCCGCGACATACAAATCCCCGTTCAGACGATCGAAGGAGAAGCGCCAGGGATTGCGCACTCCGTAGTCCCAGATCTCATCGTTGAAACCATCGCCGACTGCCGTGAACGGGTTATCCGGCGGAATGGTGTAGGTGGTCTGCCCGCGCACGTGGATCCGGAGCATCTTGCCGAGCAAGGTGGTGCCGGTCTGAGCGCGGTTGCCGGGATCCCCGCCCGATCCACCGTCTCCCATTCCGAGGTAGAGGTAGCCGTCGTTGGGCCCGAACTGGAGGCAGCCGCCGTTGTGGTTCGGGAACGGCTGGCCGACGCTGAGGATGATCTGGGCGGAGCTGGCATCCGCGGTGAGCGGATCCGCTTCCGGGGTCGCCGCGCCCTCGATCTTGTACCGCACGATCTGCGTCGTCCCGGAGAGGTCGGTGTAGTTCAAGTAGAACTCTCCGGTGTTCACGAAGTCGGGATCCAGAGCCATCCCCAGCAGCCCGCGCTCATCGTTCCCGCTGATGTTCGGTACGAGTGGATCGATGTTGAGGAACATGTCGGGCTGCATCACGCCGTCCACCATGACCCAGATGAAACCGGTCTGCCCCACGATGTAGAGCAGTTCTCCGACGCCTGGATATTGGACGCCGGTCACGTAGACAGGGCGATTCAGCCCGGAAGCAATGCGCGTGGTGGTGAAGGCGAAGCTGTCCTGGAGAGTCACGCCAGCCAGAACGGTGGCCAATGCGATGGACAGGATGCCCGATTGGACGCGCCGCCGGGAGACTGAGTGGCCAAGGTGCATTTGGAATCCTCCATGCGGACGGAAGTGGGTTCGCGTGCTGCTGGTACGTCCGAAGTGCGTAGTTTGCACCGGCAAAGGATACCACATTCCCCGATCGCGGCAGCGAGCCGTTTCCGGCTGGCTCTCTCCTAGGTCGCAGTCCCTCAACGCATTGAGCGACCGTGGAACGCCCAGCCCGGTCGCGCGGCAATGCCCGCTCTCTGCTCCCTGGGGTACTGCCGAGGCTGGTGACCCCCGAACTGATCAGGCTTCGTCCGGAACGAGCGGTTCGAGATGGGCTTCGACCCACTGCGAGTATGCGAGCGTGAGCTCGCGCGTCCGTGGACCGACCTTGCCTGTGCCGATCGCTCGGCCGTCGATCGACACGATCGGGATGATTCCGCGCGTGCTGCTCGTGAGGAACGCTTCCTCGGTGCGAGGAAGATCGGAGACCAGGATGGGATCGAGGCGCACCGGAAGGAGCGACGGCGCGACCTGCAGCACGATGTAGCGCGAGATTCCGTGAAGCACGCCCACTTCGGCAGTGCGGAGCGTCCCGTCGACGATCGCGTAGACGTTGCTGGTATAGCCTTCGAGGATCTCTTCCGTCGGGGAGATGAGCAGGCCTTCATAGGCGCCCTCGGGAATGGGTGTATCGCCGCGCTGATGCATCCACCCCAAAGTCTTGGCTTCCGGGTGGGGGCGGCGGATCGCCATGAGAGCGCATTGCACTCCTTCGGCGCGAAGAGATCCAGGAACCGGCCGGAACCGCTCCAAACTGATGTGAATGACCTCCGGCTCCTCGGCGTCGATGCTGATCCGGAAGCGGACGTCACCGAATCCGCTCTCCCGCACTAGACCGTGCAATGACCTCCTGATCATGGCGCGATCGAGTTGGACGGGGATGCCTTCTCTCTCCGCGGAGCTCTCGAGGCGATCGAAGTGGCGCTCCATACAGAGGACGCGCTCGCCGGGATAGGTCCGATCGACCGTGTAGACTCCGCTCTTCGGCTCGAAGGAAGCTCCTTCCGCGAGCGATTCCTTCGAGATTCGAATTTCGCGCAACTTTCCTTCCGCGATCTCGACCGAGAGCAGATTGAATTCGTGCGATGGGAAGTTCATGCTCGTTTCGCGCGCCACCGGGCGAGTTCCTCCTCGATGTCGAGCGGCGCCAGGTCCGAGGGTGGCCCGGTCGTGATCGTCCGGTTGGCGGCTCGAAGCTTGATGTTCATCTCCTCGATCCGGCGC
>CAMPIC010000228.1 GCA_946886185.1 uncultured bacterium | reverse complement strand
CGCACGAACTATTCGGTGTCCGACAGAAGCGAGAGGGTAGGTGACTCTGCCCACGCAGTGATCTGGCGCCATGCCTGATCCGGAGTGCTTGCAGCATCCTTCCAGATGCGTCGATTCGTGACGACGCTGAAGAACTCGTACAGGCAGGGCCAAGCAATCGCCCACGCGGCATCTCCTTCAGCCATCTCTCGCACGATCCCTACCGACGATTCGTGATGCCTCGATTCGCGGCGGTGCGCATACACCAGGATGTTCGTATCGACCGCGATCATCGGGATGGCGGTTGGCCGTAGATCTCATCCCGGAGGTCCTGCCACGACAGTGCCTCGAGAGGATCCGCGGCCGTTGGATCTCCGACGCTGGCATCCGGGATGTTGTACGGCGGTCGCACCGAATCCTCTTTGAGGACCCGGCGGAGGCCCTCCTCGATGATTGCGCGCAGCGGTTGTCCGACCCGGCGAGCATGCCGTTTGGCGCGCGCGAGCAAGGCGTCCGAAATGTCGACCGTCGTTTTCATGGCTCCCATATTACCCATCATTGGTCGTATGGTCAACCCATATTGCGTTTGGAGGTCTCGATCCTATGGTCGCCTTCTCGAGTTTCAAGGCACCTGGATGGTTCCCGCGCTCGCGATGACGGATCAGCTCTTGGCTGGAAATCCCGATTTCTCGAGCACGGCTCGCGCTTGCCGCAGGTGACGGCGCTCGTGCAGGACGATCGTTTCGAACGCCTCGCCGATCGAGAGCCGGAGAAGCTTCGTGGCCGGCGAGGACAGCTTGGTCCGGTTGAGGTCCACTCCCTCCGACCCGATAAACAGCCGCACGACTTAATACTCTTCGTATAGGAAACTCTCGAGGCTCTCAGGATCGGACGCTTGGATGGTCTGCAGGAACAGGGCCGGTCCGCGCACCTTCCGCTTGCTTCGATCGGGATCGATCTGCGCGTGAAACCACCGGGCGATTTTGCCAGGTCGGTACGGTTCGCCAGAGGCTGCGTTTCGCTTGGCAGCCTCGATGGCGCGTGCGAGGTTCGGGCGGTAGGCCGCATTGGTCGAGCGCACGTGATCGATGCATTCGGCCACGCTCCACACGCCGGGGGAATGCTTCCAGCGCCGCTGCTCGTCCGTGAGTCCGTTCCACAACTCCTCGAACGCGCGTGACAGATCGGCGATTTCCGCCTTCCATGCGGTGATCACGTCGGACGACATCGGATCTCCTCGTGGACAGCGACCTGCGTTTCCGCAGGGGGCCGCTTTCCTTTCGGCGGCCGCCCCGCACGCGGTATCCTGGACGTTTCCGGCGGCGCGGACCAGTGGAAGAAGGAGGTGACGGAGTGCGCGACGAGCCGATCAGCTATTGGGACTATCTCCACCTCCCGCAGCTCCTCGATCTCCAGCACGGCATCGATCGGGACGAGTCGGAGCTCGCCCAGGACGAGATCCACTTCATCATGGTCCACCAGGTATTCGAGCTCTGGTTCAAGCTGATCATCCACGAGCTGCGCCTGGCGAGCGGCGAGCTGGCGTCTCCACAAGTCCCCGAGGAGAAGATCCCGTTCGTGGTGCATCACCTGAGCCGTGTGAACACCATCCTCAATCATGCGATCACGCAGTTCGACGTGATGGAGACGCTCGATCCGCAGGACTTCATTTCCTTCCGCGACAAGCTGGTCCCGGCGAGCGGACTGCAGTCGTACCAGTATCGGATCCTCGAGATCCTGCTCGGGATCGAGTCGACCACCCCGGAATACGGCGACACGGTGCTGAAGTCGCTGCAGAAGATGATGGCGCAGACCGCCTCGGGAGAGGAGATCTGGCAAAAGGTTACAGCGGCCCGGAGCGAGGTCACTCTGCGGTCGGCGCTCCACGAATGGCTCTTGCGCACTCCGATCGATCCGGTGGGGGGAGAAGACCGCGCGGCCACGGCAGATCGATTCCTCGAAGCGTATCTCAGTGGATACGAGCGATCTCTCCACGCCACTCTCACGGCGATCATGGGAAACAGCGAGCCGGACAAGCTCCAGAGCCGTCTCGAAGAAGGGGTCGGACAGGTGGGCGCTTTCTTGCGGGCCGAGGATCAACCGGAAGCGAATCGACCCCGCACCCGGATGGTGCGCGCGGGCATCCTTTTCATCGAGTCGTATCGTGACCTGCCGCTGCTGGCATGGCCGCGCTTGCTCCTGGAGACCGTCGTGGTGCTGGAAGAGCGCCTCCTGCTCTGGAGGACGCGGCACGTGCGGATGGTCGAGCGGATCATCGGCCAGCGCATCGGCACCGGAGGCACCTCAGGGGCCGGGTTCCTCGAACAGCGGAACAAGGGACGCATCTTTCCGGAGCTCTGGCAGGTGCGCACGATCCTGCTCTCGCGCAAATTCCTCCCCGACTTGAAACGTCCCGAGTTCTACGCTTTCGAGGACAGTCGGCTCTCCTGATCTGTCCCCGGAAGGAACGTTCCGAGGAGGGACCTCGCGAGAAGGAACGTCTCCCGGGGCGTTTTTCACGAATCTCGCTAGCGCAAGGTCGAGGTGATCCGAGGCCTGGCCATCGCCGGCCGTGTCCACTGCAAGCGTGATCTGCCGACGGCCGTGAACGTCGATCGCGATCTCGGAAGGACCTTGCGAGCCGGTGAGCACGGACGTCCGATGCGCGAGCTCGCCGTCCAGGAGGACTTCGAGCACGGAGCTGCCGCGGTCGCCCGCCGCTTCATCGATTCCTACGAGGGCGCTAAACACATGCGCGTCCGGAGGGATCGCATACACGATCGTGGCCGGTGCGTGCGTACCGATCCCGCGCAAGTAGGTCGTGTCTCCCAGACGGATCAATTCGCCGCCCACGGAGCGATCGATCGTCAGCTCTTTCCATCCCTGCTCGGCGACTTCCGGATAGAGATCGGCCAGCCAGATCACCGGTTCGGGATCGTGCGGGCGTGAAACGGTCCGCGCCGCGATCGTGACCCCGCAGAAAAGCATCACGAGCGCGATCCAGGCGCAGACGGTCGCCGCCTGGAACGCGCCGATGAGCCCCGGATTGCGACGCACTCCCGCTTCGGTCTCGAAGGTGTCCTGAGCGGCCGGCGCTATCGATCGTTCGTCTGCACCCGCGCCCGGGACTCGGCGCCACGGTTGTGCGATCGCCAGCCCGGCCACCAGGGTGGCAAAGAGCACCAGGTTGCCTGCGGCGATCTGACGGGCCAACGGCGTCGCGGGCAACACGGCTGCGAAGTTCAAGAGGAGCAGCAGCGTGAACGCCCAGTAGCCGCGTTCATGACTCCGCGAAGCCAACGCCCATACCGCCAAGAATGCGATCGCCGGATACGCGTAACGCTCGTGCATCTCCGTCGGGAAGAGGAAGAAGCAGAACGTGAGGAGCCCCGCGGTCCCATAGAGCCCGACCGCAGAGGGGCGCCGCGCATAGAGCGAGAGCACCGTCGCCACGCAAAGCGCGAACAGGATCAAGGAAATCCTGCGCCACGACCAATCGAGCAGCCACGCGCTCTCCGCGCGCACCACATCGCCGCCCTGCGATGCCAGTCGAAGGATCGGTTCGGGAGGCACGGTGTCGGGTCGAGATGGATCCTGCGAGAGGAACCAGAGGTTGTATGCGTTCTTCGACATCTCGTGATACTGACCGACCACGTTGACGTATGCGCGGCTCACCGACTCCTCGAGGATGCCGGTCGCGACGAACGGGATCGCGATCACCAAGGCGGCCGAAGCGCTTCCCGCGAGCATCCTCAACGTCCCTCGCGCTCGCGCGATGCGGTACGACTCAAAGAAGAACAGGGGGAGCAGGACGACCGACTGGAACTTGGTGGTCAAGGCGAGAGCAGCCAGGACGCCGGTCATCATCCACCGTTGCCGGCGCAGCGCCAGCAGCGCAGCGAGAAGGAGCGCGGTGTGGATCGAGTCGACCTGTCCCCAGTAGGCAGAGTCGTAGACCGCGATGGGGCTCAGCAGATAGAGGCCGGCGGCCAGTGTTCCCGCTCCGAAGAGCTTTCGCCCTTCCACGTAAAGCAGCCCCGCGATCGCGAGGTCGCCGGCACACGCGAGCGACTTGATCGCGCTCTGGACGAGATGGCTCGACGGATCGGATCCGGCGCCGACGAGAGCCCCCAACCCGCGGAAGAGGAGGAGCATGAGCGGTGGATAGTCGCAGAACGACTCATGCGCGTAGAAGCCGCTCAGGCCATGTTGGGTGAGTCCCCGGATCCAGCGCTCGAACAGCGCGAGATCGTCTCCGTGGCCAAGGCCGGGTTCTTGCACGATCCACCATCGGAGCCCGACGGCGATCGCCAGCAACCCGATCAGCCTCGTTGCGGGCGCGGGGTTTCGCACCGGTGCGAGCGCCCGCGCGAGGTTCACGGGAGCGGCCGCTCGTTCGAGGCCATGTCCGACGGGAGGAAGCGCGCGTCTGCCCAGCTCACGTGATCGAAGCGCTGTCCGTCCGCGGTGGCGCTCGCCTCCAGCTGGATCTGCCGGGCCCCCTCCAGCGGAATGCGCGCGATCGCGGCGGATCCGCCTCCGCGCAGCTCGGGAGTCTGATACACGGGCCGGCCATCGAGAACGATCGAGGCGACGGTGGTTCCCCGGCCCCCGGTCTCGTCATCGACTCCGACCACCGCTTCGAACCACGCGTATCCTTCGGGGATTTCGTAGAGGATGCGGGCCGGCGCGTGCGTTCCCACTCCCCGCGCGTAGGTCTGGCCGTCGAGACGGACCGGATTTCCGTCGACCGTCTGGTCCGCGCCCAACTCTCCCCATCCCTGGGACACGGAAAGGGGACGCAGTTCGCTCAGGTAGATCGGTCGCTCGCCGATGGGCGGTTGCTGCTGCACCAGAGGCGGCGGCTCGTCGCGGTCGCGAATGCGAAAGACGACGTACGGTTCCTTGCTCGCGATCTCATAATCGGTGCTCGGATAGACCAGCTCCGCGAGCTCGGGCGCTTTGATGAGCGCATCGGCGAGAGCGTGATGATCCTGGTCCGCGATGACGTACTGGGCATGAAATTCCTCGCGGATGTCTTCCAGCGCGACCGTGCCCCGCACTCCATCGTCGCCTTCGGATGCGAGCTCGATCGTGCTCGGCACTTCACCGCGCGAAATCTTGACGTACCGGTTCCACAGATCGGGATCGCGTTGGTGGGTGAATTTCGGATCGAGCCCCACGATGTAGCGATTGTGCCGGTTGTGATAGAAGAAGACCGGGAAGATGTCCCAATCGTCGGTGAAGACGAGATCGCCCGGCTGAGAGCTCGCCTGCAAGAACCCCATGACCGAGCGCACCGCGTCGAGGTCGTAGTAGCAGCGCAGTTGGCTCACAGCGGAGTCCCAACTGCGGGTGCCGACCGCGAAAGTGGACGCGGGCAAGAGAAGGGCAGCCGCTGCGACCGTTCCTGTGCGGACCCAGCTCCAGGCGCGAGGCGTAGTGCCCGTGGTGGAGGCGAGTTGCGCGCGCTGCGCCGCCACGATCGCGAGCAGCAGGAGGGGAGCGACCCAGAGAGGCCACCGCTGCAGCAACATCTCCGAGTCGTCCCGCGCATCGATTCGGCTCCAGACCACGATTCCAGAGAGCGCCAGCACCGCCGCTCCCGAAGCCGCCCAC
>CAMPIC010000227.1 GCA_946886185.1 uncultured bacterium | reverse complement strand
GCGGATGACGATGCTGAACCCGGCCGCGAAGAGGCTCTGTATCTGATCCGAGCTGTGAGGCTGGATCTCCGGGAAGTAACGTCCATTGCGGACCACGAGGACGTCCGGTTCCGGAACCTGTGCCAGGATGCGCGGCAGGATCTCCCAGGTGGCGAGGTGAACGAGCTCCTGACCGGTGCCCGGCAGCGCGAACGGTTCGCGCAGGTAAAAATCCGTGACGAAGCGCTCGCGCGCTTCCCCGAACCATCGCTCGAGCATCTGCCACCCTCCTGGCGCTCCGCGCAGAAGGACCAGCGTCCGCCCCAGGACGCACCCGGCCATGATACCGCGGGTGGAGTCAGATCCGGGCCTGATACGTGTACAGCTCGTAGTAGCGGCCCATCCTGGCGAGGAGCTCTTCGTGCGTGCCGCGCTCCGCGATCTGGCCCGCCTCGATCACCAGGATCTGGTCGGCGTTGCGGATCGTGCTCAATCGGTGCGCGATCACGAAGGTGGTGCGGCCCTGCATCAGCACCTTGAGGCTCTTCTGAATGTACGATTCGCTCTCCGCGTCTAGGCTGGAAGTGGCCTCGTCGAGGATGAGAACGCGCGGATCGGCCAGAATCGCGCGCGCGATCGCGACTCTTTGGCGCTGCCCGCCCGACAGCTTGACTCCACGCTCCCCGATGACCGTCTCGAGGCCGTCTTCGAATCGATCGGTGAACTCCAGGACATAGGCGGATTTCGCGGCGGCCTCCACTTCCGCGTCTGTCGCGTCCGGTTTCGAGAAGAGGATGTTCTCGCGGATCGTGCCTTCGAAGAGAAAGTCGTCCTGGAGCACGACGCCCAGCTGCTTCCGATAGCTGTCCAGGCGCACCGTGGAGAGATCCACGCCATCGACGCGCACCACTCCCGCCTGCGGAGTCAGGAACGACGCCACCAAGCCCGCCAGGGTGGTCTTGCCCGAGCCCGAGCTTCCCACCAGCGCTGTCACCGACCCGGGGACCGCGCGGAAGGTCACGCCCCGTAAGACCTCCTTCCCCTCTTCATAGGAGAACCGCACGTCCTCGAAGGTGATCTCTCCTTCGATCGGACCGAGATCTACGGTGCGATCGTCTCCCTCACCTTCCTTCGGTACGGACATGAGCTCATCCATGCGATCGAGCCCGGCGAACGCTTCGGTGATCTGCGTGCCGATATTCGCCATCTGCACGATCGGCGCGACCAGGAATCCCAGGTAGAGCGTGAACGCGAAGAAGTCTCCCAAGGTGAGCTCATCGCGGATGATGCGCTCGCCTCCCAGACCCATGATGATCACGCTCGCCACGCCCATGAGGAGCGTGGCCGCGCTGGTCACGAGCGCGGTCGTGGTCAAGGTCCGCTTCACGTTCTCGAAGACACGTTGGGCCCCGTGCGCGAAGACTTGCTCTTCCCGCCCCTCCGCGTTGAATCCTTTGATCACCCGCACGCCGCCGAACGATTCGGTGAGGCGCCCGGTGACCTCCGCCCGAATCGCGCCCCGCTCCCGGAAGATTGGGCGGATCATCTTGAACGCGCGCATCGAGATGAAGACGAACAGCAAGAGGGGAACGAGCGCGAGCACCGTCATCACCGGACTGATGCTCAGCACGAGCACGAGCGCGACCGCGGAGGTGATGACGCCGCCGATCATCTGCACCAGTCCGGTGCCGACGAGATTGCGCACTCCTTCGACGTCGTCCATGACGCGCGAGACCAGCACACCCGATTTGGTGCTGTCGAAGTAGGCGACCGGCAGGCGGATCACGTGACGCTGGATCTGGATGCGGAGCTGACGGATCAGCTCGTGCGCCTCCACACTGAGAAGCTTGGTGAGCAGGAATCCGGTCACCGCTTGCAGCGCGACCGCCCCGCCGACCGCCAGCACCAGAATGCGAAGCAGACCGAGATCCTTATTCGCGATCACGTCGTCGATCAGGTACTTCGTGGAGCCGGGAAGGACCAGACCGGCGAGGCGGTTGACCAGGATCAGGAGCAGCCCGAGGAGCAGCAGCCGCCAACGGGGCCACACGAGCGTGCGCACGATGTGACCCACGCTGGAGAGCGAGACCTTCTTCTTGCCGGTGGAGGAACCATTCGCGGAAGGATGCTGATGAGACCGACCGGAAGAGCGCGTCCCTTCCGCCATGCGAGAGCCGCGCCCGCCGTACAATCGGGTGCCGACTCCGCCTCCCTCTCCACGCGGAGCTGCGTTCATGCCTGAAGCCGCACGCGTTGCCCATCTTCGAGTCCGGAGACTCCGTCGCTCACGATGGTTTCCCCTCCGCGCAAGCCGGATTCGATCACCACATCCGATTCGCGTGATTCGCCGACCACGACGGGCATGCGCGTCAGTCGGCCGTCTTGGACTTCGAACACGAACGTCGCGGTCCCTACCGTGAGCAGTGCGCTCTGGGGTACGACGATGATCGGCTTGGCCTCCTGCGCGGTTTCTGCCGGGCGCTCCATCTCCACGAACGTGACCGAGCAGCTCATGTCGGGAACGAGCCGCTCGTCGCGGTCTTCGATCGTGACCTTGACCTGCACGACCGCCTTCTGGCGATCCGCGGTCGGGACGATCTGCCGGAGTCTTCCGTGATAGTCGACGCCGGGCACCGCATCGACGCGGATGATGGCCGGCTGTTCGCGCTCCAGGCGGGCGATATAGCTCTCGTTGATGTCCGCTTCCACTTCCAAGGAAGCGGGATCGGCGATGCGCAAGATCGCGCCGGAAGACTGCTGGCTGGTGAATCCGCCCGGCGCGACCATTTCGCCCACCTCGATGTTGCGTTCGATGACCACGCCGTCGATCGGCGCGTGGATCGTGGCGTAGGCGAGCTGGGCGCGCGCCGATTCGAGCTCCGCCGACGCCGTCTTGACGCGCGCTTCCGCAACCGCCAGCGCGGTCGTGGCTTCATCGAGCGCCGCCTGATACGAAGCGCCCGCTCCGAAGATGCTCTGCTCGCGCTCCAGGACCCTGCGCGCATCCGCGGCGAGTGCTTGCGCCTCGGCGTGGCGCGCTTCCGCTTGCCGAACGGCCGCTTCGAGATCGCGATGGTCGAGCCGCGCCACCACCATTCCCGCGGTGACGGTGTCTCCCTCGTCGACGGTGAGCTCGATCACTCGCCCGATGATTTTCGATCCCACGGCCGCTTTCGAGCGCGCGTAGGTATAGCCGGTCGCGGTCAGTACGGTCGAAGCTTCCGCGGGCGTGATCACCCGCACCGTCGTCACCGGCACCGCGGTCTGGAACATCGGAAGCTGCCTCGCTCCGAAGAATGCAGCCAGGAGCACGACCGCGAGGATCGTCCAGGTGCGCCATCGACTCGATCGTGGCGCGCGCTGGGGGGTGCGATCCATCCGGAGCGCGGAGAGATCGCGGCGCGCGCGCGGCGGAGCGGCCTGTGTGCCGGTGTCGATCGGATCCGAAGGAATCGTCATCTGCTCGAGCTCAACCTTTCCGAAGCACGCGAGGTGCTGACTTCCGTTCGCGCGGGACCGCGGCCACGCGCGGGTCGCCGCGAGGACGCCGGGCCCGACGCAAGGGACCGGACCCTCCGCGCAGTCTATCGCCGGGCGCAGTCAGGTGCACCTGAACGCCGCGCTCGCTCAGGAGAAGCTCCGCCCGACCTGCACACTGGAGCGGCATATAACCATGCGCGGCTGCTGGCCGGAACCCGGTACATCCAGACGCGACGCTTGGTTCGGGCGGGCTTACTCAGGCCGGGAGGGGAGGGCCGCGCCTTCGACCTGGGAAAGGCCGGACTGGACCCACTCCGGCACCGGCATGGAGCATTCGCGCTCCCAGTCGTAGGTCACCAGGATCGTCTCGGCGCGGGCGACAGGACGTCCGGAGGCGAGGTCGTGCAGGGCATATGTCATGGAGAAAGAGCTCCGGCTCACATACCGGGTGCGCAGATACGCGCGCACCACATCTCCGACCTTCACCGGGCTCTGGAAGTCGATTTCCACGCGCGCGACCACGAAGGGGACTTGGGAGTAATCGCCGGCCGATCGGAATCGCGCCCAGTACTCCTGGCGAGCGATTTCGAGATAGGTGACGAATACGGCGTTGTTGACGTGACCCATCGCGTCGGTGTCGCGGAACCGCGGCTCGATGTCCGCCCACACGCGGTACTGACGATCGAGTTCCGCGAGCGAGGGGGCAGGGACGATATCGTGCGACATGAGGCGATCCACTCTCACTCGGAATCGAGCTGCCGCGCGACTGGCGAATCTGCAGCCGATGCGTGCTCGGAATCGAACTGCCGCGCGACTGCCGCGTCTCCGGCCGATGCATGCTCGGAATCGAATTGGCCTGCGACTGCTGCGTCTGCAGTCGGTGCGCACTCGGAATCGATCTGCTGCGCGGTCACGGATCCTGCGGCCGACGCGCTTCCAAACAAGGTGAGCTGGCGGCCCAGCCAGTGAAACGTGCTGCGATGGATGCGGCACGGACCCAACCGATCCAACGCCTCCAGATGCGCGGGCGTCCCATATCCCTTGTGCTGCGCGAAGCCGTATCCCGGATAAACGGGGTCGAGCTCGGCCATCAACCGGTCCCGATGCACCTTCGCCACCACCGACGCGCACGAGACGCAATGGATGGTGGCGTCCGCCTTGATGCGCGCTTCCTGCGGCCAGGGGATCCCGTTGATCTTTCGAGCATCGACCAACACCAGCTCCGGCTCCGGCGCCAGCGCGAGCAAGGCGCGCCGCATCGCCAGGAGCCCCGCCTGGTAGATGTTGATCCGCTCGATTTCTTCCACGCTTGCTTCGCCGATCCCGATCGCGAGGGCGCGGGCACGGATGTCCTTGTCGAGCTTGGCCCGTTCCGTGGCATCGAGGAGCTTGGAATCGTTCACTCCATCGACCCGATCTCGCGGAGAGAGAATGACCGCTGCCGCCACCACGGGTCCGGCGAGCGGGCCCATTCCGACCTCGTCCACTCCGGCGATGCGAACGACTCCGCGCTGCCAGTGCTCCTCCTCATGCGCGAGGAGCGATTCCATCCGGCGCTCCTCGGTGATGACTCGGTTGCGCTGTTTAGAGAGCTGTTCAGCGAGATGGCGCGCTCCCTGGCGCGGATCGCGTCGGAGCATGCCGATGAGGCGGGCAGAGGCGGGCTCGTCCGTTTCCAGGAAGCGAGCCCGCAACTCCTCGAGCGAGCTTTCGTGAATCGGCTTGGGGCGCGCCACGAGCGTCAGAATCGCGCGAGCACGACGCGTGCCTGGACGTGCTGGTTCGCCGGATCGATGGTGAACGGAGATGAGGTCGCCTGGTAGTTCGAGCTTCCTCCGCCGAAGACGAACTGCTGCGCGAACCAGAGCACGAACAATCCCCCGGATACCATGGCATACGTGCGCGCGGTGTCGTCGGGCACCGAGGAGCTGTCGTCGTCGATCGCCGAGATCAGCCGGCAGGTGTCGTCGTCGACGCAGGTGGCCAACAAGGCGGTGTCGGAGGCGAGCGCCACCGACGCGACCATGCAGGGGCTGGCCGACTCGGGTGACGACGACCGGCGGCGCTGGGAGGCGATCCGGGCCGCGGTCGAGCGCCTCGCCGAGCGGATCACCCGTCCTGGCGACCTCGCTGCCGCCGCCGTCCGCGTGCACGAGGGGCGCGAGGACATCCCGGACCACCAGCAAAATGGCCTCACGCGGCGAAGGCG
>CAMPIC010000226.1 GCA_946886185.1 uncultured bacterium | reverse complement strand
CCTTACCGCTCGGCCAGCTTCGCCTTCCAGAACAACGTCGCGTTGGACGAGGCGGCCCAGTGGATCGACAAGTCGATCTCCATCCAGGAAACCTGGCTCAATCTCCGCCTCAAGGCGGACATGATGGCGGCGCAGGGAAAGACCACCGAGGCGATTTCTTTCGCCGAGCGCGCCATCGCGAAGGGCAAGGAGGACGCGCCCGCGGACGAGATCGCGAAGATCGAGAAGAAGGTCGCGGAGTGGAAGTCTAAGATGTGATTGCGCGCGGCTGTGGGCGGCCACCCCGGCCGCCCATAGCCGTCGCCAGCGTCGCCACGCCGATCGTCACCAGACACCCCACGACGTTGTACCAGAGGAACGAGATGTCGGTGGAGGTGTAGCAGAAGGCCACCGCAGCCTCCCCCACCACCGCTCCGATGAAGACCGCCGTTCCCCGCACCCGCTTGAAGTAGAACGCCAGCAGGAAGATCCCCAGGATCGTGCCGTAGAAGATCGAGCCGAGGATGTTCACCGCTTCCACGAGCGAGCCGAGCTTGTTGGCGTACTCGGCGAAGAGAATCGCCAGACCTCCCCAGATCACAGTGGCAGTCTTGGACACCACGACCAGGTGGCGGTCGGACTTCTCCCCTTTCACGAACCTCTGATAGAAGTCGACGATCGTGGTGGAGGAGAGCGCGTTCAACTCCGACGCGGTCGAGGACATCGACGCCGCGAAGATCATGGCCAGGACCAGGCCGATCACCCCTACCGGCAGGTACCCCAGAACGAAGGAGAGGAAGATGTAGTTGACGTCATTGCCGTCGGAGCGCGGATTGACCTGGCGCACGATCTCTTTGGCCTGCCCGCGCACTTCGAGCGCGGATGCCTGCACCTGATCGATGCGAGCCGCGGCAGCTTCCTGCGCAACCGCATCCCCCGAGCGCCGCGCCTCGAGGAACGATTCGATCTCCGCTGCCTTGGTCCTGGAGAGCACATCGTACTCGGCCTGGAGCTGGCGGAACTCGCCCGCCATCGGGCTCGCCTCCACCCGGCGAGCCTCCACTGGGTTGAAGTAGACGGGAGTTTCGTGGAACTGATGGAAGACGAAGACCATCGCGCCGATGAAGAGGATCACGAACTGCATCGGGACTTTGACGAGTCCGTTGAAGATCAGACCCAGCCGGCTCTGCCCGACCGATTGCCCAGACAGATACCGTCCCACCTGAGACTGATCGGTGCCGAAATAGGAAAGGGCCAGGAAGAAGCCGCCGATCAAACCGGACCAGAAGGAGTAGCGGTTCTTCAGATCGAAGGAGAAGTCGATCGCGTTCAGCCGCCCCATGTTTCCCGCCACGTGCACCGCGTCGGTGAAGGAAACGTGATCTGGAAGGAGCGACAGCGCCACTACCAGCGTCGTGATCATTCCTCCGAGGATGATCACCATCTGCCAAAAGTTGGTGTGCGCGACCGCCTTGGCGCCACCGGACGCGGTGTAGATGATCACCAGGATCCCGATCACCAGGTTGGTCACGTACAGGTTCCATCCCAGCAACACCGAGAGGACGACCGCCGGGGCGTAGATCGTGAGCCCGCACGCCAGCCCCCGTTGAACCAGGAAGAGGAAGGCAGCCAGACTGCGCACCCGCACATCGAAGCGGCGTTCCAGGAACTCATAGGCGGTGTAGACCTTGAGCTTGCGATAGAGCGGGACCGCGGTCACACAGAGCACGATCATCGCGAGCGGAAGTCCGAAGTAGAACTGCACGAAGCGCATGCCGTCGACGTACGCCTGCCCCGGCGTGGAGAGGAACGTGATCGCGCTCGCCTGCGTGGCCATGATGGAGAACGCGACGGTGTACCAGCGCATGCTCTGATCGCCCAGGATGTAGCCTTGGAGATCCCTGTTCTTGCGCCCCTTCCACACTCCATATGCGACGATGAACACGAGCGACGCCGCCAGAACGAGCCAGTCGAATCCCCTCACGAGAACGCCTTCGTGAAGGTGTAGAACAGGGCGATGAGCACGGCGAGATTCACGATCACGAGGATGTAGAGCGTGTTCCAGCTTCCCCCGATGGGCGGCGGAGCTTCATCGCCGGTGGGATCTACCGGGTCCATCGCCCGACCTCCTCTGGGTATGGGATGGCCGGCTGCCGCGTACGTCCCAGCGCCGAGGCCTGCCTGTATCCCGGCCCACGTCCTGCGCGATGCATCGCATCGCCCAGTGCGCGACCCTTTTCTCGTGAACGACGATCTGACGACATCATCCGCGAGCTGATCCGCGGGCCGAGACCAGGTTCATGAAGAGGCGATAAGCGCCCGGCACGCCTGCCGGGAGCTGTCTGAAGAATGCATAGCCGGTATAGATGAAGATTCCATCGCCGTGTGGCGCCCACAACAAGCCGCCCGCCACCGGTTCCTCTCCCGGATCGTTGGACGAGAGCACCGTGTGGAACTCCGGCCCCCATTCCGAGGCGAAGTACAGCCCACGCTCCTGCACCCAGCCCTCGAAGTCTTCCTGCGTGATGCGGTTTGGCGTCGTGAGGATGGGGCTCGACGGATCGACGAACGTGATCGGCGCTTCCTCGACGGTCACCCGATCTCTCCCGAGCGTCAACGGATAGGGCGCGAAGTCGGTATGGAGGGTGCGATCGGCGGTGTTGTACTGGACGATCAGTGTTCCTCCGCGAGCGACATAGTCGAGGAGGCGGCTCGCGTTGCGCTTGAGAGGCTCGCGCGAGTTGTACGCGCGCACCCCGATGACGATGGCGTCGTAGTCGTCGAGATTTCCGGAGCTCAGGTCGTCGTCTCCGAGCAGGGTGACCCGATAGCCGGCCTGTTCGAGCGCCGAGGGCACATCGTCCCCGGGCCCCATGATGTAGCCCACTGAGTCCCCCGCTCGCGCCAGATCGAGGCGCAGCAAACGGGCCGAGGCTTCCGGGAACACCGTCTGGATAGGGATGTGTTCATAATCGAGGACGATCCGACCGCGCACGTGCGTTTGTCCCGCCGAGTCCTGGAACTGCGCGTGAATCTCGCCCCCTTCCGCGCCCGGAGTGACCTGGAAGACGACCTCGCGAGCCGGTCCTGGTGCGATCTCCACGTCGTGCTTCGCCGGGTCCGACGACCAACCAGAGGGAAGCATCAGGCGCACGCTTCCTCGACTCTTGCCGCTCGTCTCCAGACGCACGCGGACCGGACGAGGCGCTGCGTCAGGGAACAGATAGACCCGTTCGTCCAACTCCAGTCTGACGCGCGGCGCGATCACGATCGGTCGATACAGCTCCCCCCGCACTCGATCCACCCAGCGATAGAGGACCGGAATCGTGTATTCGATCGGTTGTCCCGCGATCGTCACGGTAAATGTCGCGTGCAGGGGCGCCTCATTGTCCGGGCTGCCGATGAGAGAGGGATCCGCGACGTGATGCATTCCGCCGTCGGCCGGATGGCGCAGCCAATACGGTTGCGTCGTGCTCCAGTCGAGTCCCGCGGGGAGGATGCCGGAGAGAGAGACGGTCACCGGATCGTTCTCCGAGAGGACGCTGTCGGCCGCGCTCCCCATGCCCCGCTCGTCCAGGCGAGCTCCCGTGAGTCTGAGATCCGTGTCGGAGCGATTGATCGCGGTCACGTCGATCTGGATCGAATCGCCCGGCGAATACGTGTGCCCCGTCGCCACCGCCTCCAGCCAGAGCCCCGCGCACGAGCGGATCACTTCATCGAGCTCGTGCGCCTTGTGCTGGAGCGTCGTCTGATGGATCTCTGCCGCCTTTGCTCGCAGCTGCGTCAACGCCTCGCGCGCTTTCAGAAGTCCCGGGAGACTGGCCGCCGGGTCGCCCGGATCGTGGGCTCGATCGACCGCCTCGAGGAGCGCGCCCACGGCATCGCCGCCCGGAATGCGGCTCCAGGAGAGATCGACTCCCTGGAGGAGATCGCCGTTCGTGGGCTCGCCAGCAATCAGCTTGAAATAGTTGACGGAGCTGCCGCGTCTCTCCGCGGAGCCGAATCCCTGGCTCTTGTGCATGCTCCGACTTTCGCCGGCCAGCTCGGTGTACGAGCGTCCCAGGCGCGGATTGTATGCACCGAGATCGATTGCGATGTAGTTCGCGGCATCCTCCCCCGTGGGCGGCGCCGCCCAGGTGAAGTAGTTCCAGACCAGCCGCTTGGCTTTCCAAGGCTCGAGCGATTCGAGCTGCTCGGGAAACCGCGAGGCGTCGCCTGCCGCTTCGAAGGCATCGACCGCGAGCAGCGCGGAGGCCGTGTGGTGCCCGTGGCGCCCCTCACCCGTGGTCGGGAATCGCATCACGATGACATCCGGCTGGAACGTGCGGATTACGCGCACGACATCGGAGAGCACCTCGTCGCGTCCCCACTTGGCGAGCGTCTCGTCCGGGTTCTTGGAGTAACCGAAGTCGACCGCGCGCGTGAAGAACTGCTCCGCTCCGTCGATGCGCCGCGCCGCCAGGAGCTCCTGCGTGCGGATGACGCCGAGCAGGTCTCCTTGCTCGTCCCCGATCAGGTTCTGGCCGCCGTCGCCGCGAGTGAGGGAGAGGTACGCGGCTCGGACCAGCTTCTCGTTCTCGAGCCAGGTAAGCATGGCGGTGTTTTCGTCGTCCGGGTGGGCGGCGATGAACAGCACCGAGCCGACGACGGCCAGCTTCTCCACGGCCAGGTCGAGCTCGGCGGCATCCAGGACCGGCGGCGGACCTTCGGCCGCGCTCACCTTCGATCCCAATACCGCCACCAACGCCAAAAGCACGGCCTGCCAGCACACGATACGCACCGCGTCTCCTCTCGGGAAAACAGGCATCAGAATCTGAGGCTCCCGGCCCGGAGACATGCGTCGGGTCCGCGCCGGGGATGAAACGGGAACGCTAAACGAGATCGCGCTGCGATCGCAACCCATCGCAGGTCCGCGATCCGGCGGGCCGATCCATGTGATGAGTCCGCGCGGCCGGACCGAGCGTTCAGCCATGAGCTCGCATGATCGGGCCGAGCCGCTCAGCCGTGGTGAGATCGCGTGCTGGGTCGCTCAGCCGTGGTGAGATCGCGTGCTGGGTCGCTCAGCCGCGGCCAGCTCCGTGCGCGGCCGGACGGGCTCACGAGGCGAGGGTCTGTTTGATCCGCGAGATCTGGTCGAGGTGGACGAAATCGTGGCCTCCGATGAGGAGGGCGATCTGACGCACGCTTTCGGGGCCGCGTTCACTGTGCATGCCGGCTCGTTCCCATTCTTCCGGGCTCAACGAGCTCAGAAGCGCTACGTTCGCGGTGCGAATGGCGCGGAGCTGTGCGAGGGCGGCTCCCAGATCGGCGCTGTCGTAGCGGAAAGTTCGCGACCAGGCATCCTGATCGTATCCCGCGATCTCCGTCCCCGGGTCCGCCAGGATCTTGCGGATGCGGTATCCGTAGACGATCTCGGTATCCGCGAGGTGCTGCACCACCGCGGCGATCGACCATTTGCCCGGCCGCTCTGCCCGATGCAGCGTCTCCGGGCTCAATCCCGCGACGAGATTCTCCACCGAGCTCGCAAGCTCCGGCATCGTCCTCAAGGGATCTCGACCCCCGAGCTTGTCGAGGAGCAATCGGATGTACTCATTCGCGTTTGCTTTCGCTTCGCTTGCCGGGTTCTGCACGTCCACCACTCCTGTGTTGAGTTTGGGTGTTGAGTTTGGGTGTTGAGTTTGGGTGTTGAGTTTGGGTGTTGAGTTTGGGTG
>CAMPIC010000225.1 GCA_946886185.1 uncultured bacterium | reverse complement strand
CATCCTACACGCTGATCGGCTAGACCTCTCCGACGATCGAGTCGCCCGCCTGCACGTCCGCGCCGAAGCCGCTGAACACGTCGTTCGCAATCGATCGGTTCATCGCCTTGCACATGATGTTGGTGAGGATGATCCCGCTCGCCCCCACCATCGCGCCGGCCACGATGAGGATGTTGTTGTTGATCACGAAGCCGGCCGCGCAGCCCGCGAGCCCGGAGTAGCTGTTGAGGAGGGAGATCACGACCGGCATGTCCGCTCCTCCGATCGGGAGCACCGCCATCACTCCCAGAATGAGCGAGAGCGCGATCAGGGCGAACAGATACGGAGAGGTGTGGGACGGGTCGAGAACGAAGAGCACGCTCGCCGCGATCGCCGCGAGCAGAAGCAGCGCGTTGATGACCCGTTGCGCGCCGAAAACCACCGCCCGGCTCGTCATCCTCTCGCTCAGCTTGCCCCAAGCCAGCACGCTCCCCGAGAAGGTCACTCCGCCGATCAAGATGGAGAGGGCGATCGTGACATGCGTGAAGAGCACGTTGCCGGGCTCATAGAGCGCGGTCCATCCGACCAACAGGCTGGCGAGCCCTCCCGAGCCGTTGAAAAGACCCACCATCTCCGGCATCGAGGTCATCGCCACGCGCCGCGCCGCCGCCAGGCCGATGACCGATCCGATCACCATCCCGATCGCGATCCAGTGGAACTGGACGATGTTCCGATTGAGCAACGTGACCACGATGGCGAGGAGCATGCCGACCGCGGAAAGCAAGTTTCCCCGGCGCGCGCTGGACGGCGCGCTCAGCATCTTGAGCCCGAAGATGAAGAGGAGCGCGGAAACGAGGTAGGAGAGATTGATGACGAGGTCTCGCGGACTCACTTCTTCTCTCCCCGCCCGCGGAACATCCCCAGCATCCGGTCGGTCACCCAGTAGCCGCCGACCACGTTGATCATGGCGGAAATGACCGCGAGGAGCCCCAGCACCGTCGCCACTCCATGGTGATCGGCGCCCGCCGAGACCAGCGCTCCCACGATGGTGATGCCGGAGATTGCGTTCGATCCCGACATCAGCGGAGTGTGCAGAGTGGAAGGAACCTTCGCGATCAGCTCGAATCCCAGGAAGATGGAGAGCATCAGGATGAACGTGAGGTAGATGGCTTCCATTCAATTCCCTCCGGAACGATCACACTTCCCGACTGCCTACCGATCCGACATCGACACCGCTCACCTACCGAAAACGCTCGTGCACCACCGCTCCTTCGTGAGTCAGGAGAATGCTCCCGATGATCTCGTCATCGCGATCGAGCTTCAGGGCCTTCGCTTCCTTGTCCCAGAAGTCGCTGATGAGCTGCGCCACGTTGCTCGAGAACATCGCGCTCGCATCACGGCTCACTCGAGAAGGGAGATTCCCCAGCCCCACGACCTTCACTCCCTGCACCTCGACGATGCGATCGAGCTCCGCACCTTCCACATTGCCGCCCGACTCGATCGCGAGATCGACCACCACGGCGCCCGGGCGCATCCCCGCGAGCATGTCGGCAGTCACGATGCGCGGAGCCTTGCGCCCGAACACCTGCGCCGTGGAGATGACCACATCGGATAGCCCGATCGCTTTCTTCATCGCCTCGCGCTGCGTCACGAGCTGCTCCGGGGTGAGCTCGCGCGCGTATCCCTGTTCCGTCCTGCCCAGCTCTCCGAGATCGATCTGGAGGAACTTGGCTCCGAGCGACTGCACCTGCTCCCTCACCTCGGGACGCGTGTCGAACGCCTCCACGCGCGCTCCCAGCCGTTTGGCGGTGGCGATCGCCTGCAGTCCGGCCACTCCCGCTCCGATCACGAAGGCGCGCGCCGGAGGCAGCGTGCCGGCAGGAGTCATCATCATCGGGAAAACGCGATCCAGCTGCTCCGCCGCCAGGATCACGGTCACGTAGCCGGCCAGATTGGCCTGAGAGGAGAGCACGTCCATGCGCTGCGCCCGCGTGCTGCGTGGAATCAGCTCTAGACACAGGCTGGTCACGCCCTGGCTCGCGAGCTTGGCGAGCAGTTCCGGATTGTCGAATGGATCGAGCAGACTGACGAGGATCGCTCCCTTGCGCAGGAGGTCGACCTCCTCGAGGGTGGACGTGCGGACGCGCGCTACGATATCGCTCGCAAAGATGTTCGCGCGCTCCAGGATCTGCGCGCCGGCATCGCGGTAGGCGGAATCAAGATAGCCGGATGCAACTCCCGCCCCCCGCCTCGATCGCGACCTCGATCCCCGCATCGACGAGCTTCTTCGCACCTTGAGGCACGATCGCGACGCGCCGCTCTCCGGGCGCCGTCTCTGCCGGCACTCCCACCCGCATCGTCAATCCTCCCGGCGATTCATCCCACCCGGATCATCCGTGAGTCCTCGACCTCGCCGTTCTCACTCCCGCGGAAGCGCACTCTCTGCACGACGCACGCGCCGGCAAGACCGGGTCAGCCGCGCACGCCCGCGCCCCCCCATCATCCGTAGCGCACCCACTTCATCAGCTCCGGCAGATCCGGCCGCTTTCCATACATGAGCAGACCCACTCGGAAGATACGCGCGGAAAGCCACATCGATCCGAACACCGAAGCGATCAAGAGGACGATGGAAAGCGCGATCTGCCAGGCCGGCGGCATGACCACCGTGATTCGCACCATCATGAGAATGGGCGAGAAAATCGGAATCAAGGAGAGCACGGTGGTGAGCGTTCCGTTCGGATCGCGGATCGCGAGGAACATCATCAGGAAGCTGATCAGGATCGGCATGGTGGCGGGAAATTGCATCTGCTGCGCTTCCGTCTCGGTGCTCACCATCGCGCCCACCGCGACGAACATCCCCGAATAGAGAAGGAATCCCAGGACGAAGTAGACGAAGAAGAACACCAACACCACGGGCGAAGGAGCCGCGGCCTGCACCGCCTCCAGGGCGCCCGCCATCTCACCGGGCAAGCCCACTCCCTGGCCGACCACCAGTACGCCCGCGAGCAGCCAGATAGCCAGCTGCGTAAGCGCGACCGCGGTCACTCCCAGCACTTTCCCACCCATGAGATGGAAGGGCCGTACCGTCGAGACCATCAGCTCCGCGGAACGCTGCGTCTTTTCTTCCAGTGTGGTTCGCAGCGTCATCGCGCCGAAACTGAACATGCTGAAGTAGAAAAGGAATCCGAACAGATAGGCCACGATGAAGGTTTGCCCGTTGTCCGCGGACGCGGTTCCCTCTCCGCGCACTCGAAACGTGCGGAGCGAGACCGGGCGCATGATCCGCTCGATGTCCTGATTGGCGAGCTGCGAGCCCTCGACGCGGCGTTCTCGCACCACTTCCTCGAGGACGCGGCGCAGATCCGCGTTGCGCTCTTCATCCGCGACGTTCTTCGCGTAGAAAGCGCCGTACGAAGATCCCTCGCTGTCGAGCAGGCCCTTCCCGAGCACGAAGTAGCCCGCGATGCGATCGGCCACGACCTCCGCGTTCAGATCGGCGATCGGATCGGCCGATCCTGGCTCCAGCGCGGCCTTCTCGAGCTGGAAGAGGCGCTGTCCCGCCTCGTTGGAATCAGAAAGCGCGGCGGCGAGCGGCTCGAAAAGAACTCCTGTCGAGTCCACCACGAGATAGCGCCCCGGCTGTTCCACGTCCATGGTCATGAGCACGGCGGGCAGAACCATGATCAGGATGATGAAGAGTGGAAGCAGCACCGTCCCGAGGACGAATCCCCGCGTGCGCACGCGGTTGAGATATTCCTGGCGGAACACGACCCACATCTTGCTCATGCGTTCCCTCCCGCTGCCCGCACCGTTTCCACGAAGATCCGGTGCAACGAAGGTTCCATGAGCTGAAACCGGGAGATGACCACTTCGCTCATTGCCGCTTCGAGGATCTGCTGCGACGTGACGCCCGGGGCGGGAAGCACCTCCACGAAACGGCCGGTGTCGTCGAACGTCTCGACCAGACGAGGATCTCGGAAGAAGGTGGCCGTGCCCTGATACTCGATCTGGATCCGCTTCGCCCCTCCCTGGGATTTGACGAATTGGAGCGGTCCGTCCAGCACCTTGACCCCTTTGTTGATCAGGCAGATGGAATCGCACAGCTTCTCGACCGTCTCCATCTGATGGGTCGAGAGGATGATCGTCGTCCCCTTTTGACGGAGCTCGAGAATGATGTCTTTGACCAGGTCGACGTTGATCGGATCGAAGCCGGAGAACGGCTCATCGAGAATGATCGCCTCCGGATCGTGGATCACCGTGGCGATGAACTGGACTTTCTGCGCCATCCCCTTGGAAAGCGACTCGATCTTGTGATCCGCCCATGAGGAGAGATCGAACCGCTGCATCCACCAGTCCGCGCGTGTGCGCGCCTCTGCGCCACTGATTCGACGCAGGCGAGCAAAATACACGAGGAGGTCGCGCACCTTCATCTTGCGATAGATGCCGCGCTCTTCCGGCAAGTACCCGATGCGGTCCCGCCGTTTCTCCGGATCAGGCGAGCCGAGTAGGGTGATCGTGCCGGCGTCGGGCTTGATGATGTCCATGACCATGCGGATGGTCGTGGTCTTGCCCGCGCCGTTCGGACCCAGCAATCCGTAGATGGATGCGGCCGGCACCACGAGATCGATCGGGTGAACCGCCTGGACGTTCCCGTATCGCTTGCTCACTCCCTCGATCCGGAGGGCTTCTTTCATCCGCTTCTCCTCGACCGTCCGCACTCCGGTTCGCTCAGTGAGCATCCAGGCAACAAGGAGCCAAACATAGGGCCAACTCGGGAGCAGTGCCAGCCCCCTTCCCGCGCAGCGACGTCCGTACTTCCCGCTCTACCCGTTCAATCCGACGATTCGACACCAGCCCGTCAGACCGCCCCTGCCGCTCCGGCGGCAGGGGCCTCGGGACGAAAGCGTGCGACTCCCCCAATTGTTGCGCCGGCTCATCGCGCCTCACGGCCGCGTAAGCCTTGCAGTCTGGCTTGGAGGAACCGGTCGTTCGGACTCTCCGCGGCTGCCTTTCGAACCGATTCGAGGAACCGCTCGGGATTCGCCGCCATCTCGTCCGCTTCGACGCGATCCGCCATTTCATGCGCCGACTGCAGCCCGGCTGTCGCGACCGGATCCTGCGGATCGAGACGAGCCAGGCGATCGAAACTCGCGCCGGCATCGTAAGGACGCCCCATCGTCAGATAGATCCGCCCGATGTTGGCGAGCGCCTTGCGATCCTCCGGATACTGCTCGAGGATCGTGCGCAGCTGCAGGACCGCGGGCGCCCACTCGCCTGCCTCCGCCAGCAGCCCCGCCAGGTTGTTCCTCGCCTCGAAATTCTGCGGATCGAGCTCCAAAGCACGTTCGTACTCTCGGCGCGCCGCCGCACCATCGCCGTTGACTTGGTAGGTGTATCCGAGGTCCGAGTGGGCATCGCTGTTGAACTCTGTCGGCATCGGAGGCAGTCCGGCGTTCGCGATCACGCCTGCGACCACGAGCGTGGCCGACAGCGCCGCGACCCGCCTCCACGCAGCGCTCCGCTCCGGAGCTGGGGAAGTGCGGAGTGAGCCCGTCAGTCTGCTCAAAGCACCGCGAATCGCCTCGAGCCCGATCGCCGCGAAGATCAGAAGCAACGGAACGATCGGAGCTCGATACCGCGCCGTCACGAAAAACGCGATCACACTCGCGGCATAGACAACCATGATGAGCAGCAGGAATCTCAACCCTTCACTCCCGGAGCGGAAGTGACTTGC
>CAMPIC010000224.1 GCA_946886185.1 uncultured bacterium | reverse complement strand
GGACCGATGAGGGCGTAGGCGAAGCCTCCGAAGGCCGGTCCATTATCATCGAGGCTCACCGAAAGGACCATGGAGAGGAGACCGACCACGACATAGACCAGGCAGTGCCCGATCCCGTGCCTGGCCTCCAGCACGTGCGCGTCGTCGAGCCCGGCGCGCGCGCCGGCGCGAAAGGAGCGCGCGTACATGGCCGCCAAAAGGACGAAGAGGGAACAGAATCCGATGCCGTAGATGACCATCAGATCGTCCATCTGACCCTCTCGGACCATTTGCTGGTTGGCGATTCCCGCGGGCAGCCCCTGCGGCCCCGCAAGAAACCCGAAGAGAAACTTGAGCGGGTAGATGTACACCATCACGACGAAGAGAAGCGCGCCGTTCAACCAGATGGTGATCCCGTCATGCAAGGCGAACCTGGTGAAGTAGGTGTGGTGCTCATGCCACACCAGAAGGAGCATCGCGAAGGTGATGGCGAAGACGGGCAGTCCGCGGAACGCGGCGATCAGGTCGTCGAAAGTCGCGGGAACCTCGAGCGAGACCACCAGGAGCGTGATCGCGAAGCCGAAGACGGCATCGCTGAACCCCTCGATTCGTGAAATCTCCCGTATGGGACGCATGAGCGCAGACTTTACAACCAGCCGATCGCCGCGTGAAAGCCGCAAAGTCACTTCATAGGGACGGGGTCCGCGGACGGCCAGGCGGTGTCGCCGATCCGCTCCAAGGTCATCTCGAACATCCGCCTCGGCTCCGCGCCGGGCGCGACGTAATCTCCCACCTCGTGCCACTTCGAGCCTTCCACCGTGGCGGTGTAGCGCATGATCGCTTCCGGTCCGGCGGGGACTTCCCATGTGTATCCTGTCTCGGTGAGCTTCATTTCGAAGGTGCCCGCGTATCCCTGCGCATAGGATCGGAACTCGTATGCGCCGGCGCGGTCGTCCCAGGAGACCACCGCGAACGCGTTGAACCCGACGGATCCATCGGGGCGGTACCCGCGCCCTTCGATCACGAGCAGATCCCCGTCCAGCATCGTCCCGACCCGTTCAGTCTGGACGACCTCGTAGCGGGTTCCGTCGCGCGCGGTGCCGGAAGCCGTTCCGCGCCAGGTGCCGTGCATGAACGCAAGCTTCTCCATAGCCTCGGCCCGTGCGGGGGATGAGGCGGCCATTGCCGAGCTCGGAAGGCTCGAGGCGCAGATGATTCCAATCAGGACGGCGGTCGGGATCCAGAGTCGCATGGTTCCTCCGTGAATGGGATTAGGCTGACGCTCCAGTACCGGCCCGCGCCGCCCGTATTCGCTCAAAGAGAAGAAATCGAGCGCCGTTCCTGGTCGAGGATCCGCTGCGTCCGGAAGACCAGCGCGGTGAGGATGCTGAGCGCTCCGGCAGTATAGACTGCGTACAGTCGGCCTCCGAAGATGTTGGAGATCAGGAGCGATACCACGAAGTAAAAGTAGGCGTTGCCGAGAGTCCGGGGGAATCCCGACTCCTTCCGCAGCCGCCTCGCTCCCCGCAGTCCGCGCCAGAAGAGGGTGCCGAGGAGGACGATCCCGGGAATACCCATCTCCGCCATCGTCTCCAGATAGAGATTGTGCGCCACCCGGCGCTCGCCCAGGCTCGTTTCTCCCATGGCGTTGGGGAGCTGTCCGAAGCCCACCCCCACGATCGGATTGGACTTGATCACTTCGATCGCGCCCTTCCAGATGTCGACGCGTCCGCTGGATCCTTCCGCGAACTCGCCCGCGGAGACCTCCGCCTGAGTCTCCGCGAATCGCTCCTTCACATGAGCGGGAGTGAAGATGTAGATCGCGATTCCGGTCACGATCACGAGCATCATGCGGATCGGACCGCTGCGCATCGCTTGCACCCCGCCGGTGGCGGCGCATGCCACGATCGCCCCGCGCGAAGCGGGCAGGATCATTCCGATCCCGCTCCCGATGAGCGCGCCCACCAGCAGCAGCTTCTGCCACAGATGACGGTAATGGGATCCCAGAACTTCAACCGTGAACACGATCGCACATGCGAAGTATGCGCTCGCGCCGTTGATGTCGCCCATGCCGCCCGCGACTCGCCGTGCGTACGAATAGTCCCGGTATTCCGAGAGCACACCCAGCGCTCCGAGCCCTGCCCCCACGCAATAGAGATAGACGAGCAGCCGGATCTGCTTCTTCTCACGCACGGTGTTGTAGGTCACGAAGAAGAGGATGAAGCCCATCATCGCGTACCACCAGCTTTGCAGCCGCGGATAGATCTCAGCCGCCCCGTGACCGCGCACGAAGATGCCGAACAGCGCCGAGGCCATGGTGTATCCGAGAAAGAGCAGGAGCGGCCGATTCCACGGCGACGGTTCCAGGATGCGCCGCTTGAGCAGCACGGAGTGCCCGATCCACGAGAGCAGGAGCGCGAACATGAGCACGTTCGTCGAATTGAACAGCGGAATCGGGGTGACCGGCAGCATCTCGCTGTAGGGGAGGGCGAACGGAAGGAGCATCAACGTCCATTCCGGCCGCAGGAAGAGGATCACGATGAAGGCGAAACCGGCCAGCATCTTGTAAACGCGGTGCGGGGCCTGGTCGAGGATGTAGTGCGCGTACGAGGCAAAGAACACGAATGCCAGCGCGGCGAGGACCAGCAGGGCAAGGGTAAGCGGCCCGCGCAGGCGCTCGAGAACGGGGATTTCCTCGACCCCGAAGTGCGGGTGCGGGCGCTCGAGCGGCGGAACGCCTTCCGTCGGAAGTCGGCTCTCTTCGGTCAAACGCCCGTCTCCGTCATTCGCTGGATCATTGTTCGGCCGCCGTCGCTTCGGCGTGGGAGCCCGCGACGTTGGCGTCAGGATCGCCCGAGAAATCGATTCTAGCCCACTCTTCGGCTCGGGACGGCCGTTTCCGGAGGTGCGCCGCTGGCCCGCTCCCCTTTCGGAGCGGCTCTCCGGGAGCGGCTTCTCCGATGTTTGCCCTCATTCACGAAAGAGTCGCGGGTCGAGCCACTGGACGGACGCATTCCCTGGAACGGCTTCGGGGTCGGCCGGCTCCGCGGCGAGGATCAGCTCGTTCACTCCGTCCAGATCAACCTCGATCGTGGCGGGATCGAATCGGCTTTCGAGGACAGACGTGAACTTGGCCGCGCGGTCGCCCACCACGGCGATCCGGACGGCGCTCCCCGAACCTCCCTCTTCGAGAGCGGCATGAGAGGTCAGTCTTACGTATCTGCTCTCCAGCCGGTAGACGAGGGCGGAGGGAGCCACGGTTCCGAGACCTCTCTCGAACGTCCGTCCCCCGCTCGCGAGCGGTGCGCCCGAAGCGGCCGTGTTCATCTTCGTGGTTCCGAACTGTTGGCGCACCGCCGCCGGACGTAGCTCGGAGAGCGGAAGTCCGTGTTTGCGAAACTCCACGAACCGCGCGCTGAATCCGAGCGCGAGGAGCACGGCCGGAACAGCGACGAGCAGCCAACCACGCGGGAACCGGCGCGACGCCCACGCGAGCAGGAGAAGGAACGCGACGGTCTGGATGGCCGCCGTCACGCGCGTCTCCACGCCGCCGAGCGAATGCAGCGCCAGCCAGGGCACGTTCTCCGGATAGACCGCGGCGAGATTCGCGGAGATCGTGATGAACGAGAGAATCGCGAGCGCGATGTACAACACGAGGGCCGGGCGCCCGGCGGATCCACCTCGTTCGGCCGACACGATCGCGCCCGCGGTGGGGAGGCTGAATTTGGTGTCGGCTGCGTGGCCGGCGGAACGACCTCCTCGAGCCCACGCGAGAAGGAGGGCGGGAAGGGCGTAGAGGAGGTACCTCTCGTGCATCTGCGTCGGCACCATGTAGAAGGCGAAGCCAAGGAAGAACGCGAGCCAGTGAAGAGCGGTTTCGCGCATGGGACCCGAACCTTCGATTCGTCGCACCGGGGAGCGCTTCTTCGCCCGTTCGGAGGCCCGAGTCGAGCTCAGCCATGCCGCGAGGAGAGCGGCGAGGGTGAATCCGGTGAGCGCGAGCAGGCCGGTCTCCTTGTAGGACAGGGCGTCCGCCCACCGATAGCCGTCCCAGATCTGCTTCGCGTCGCTTCCATACAGGAGCCACCAGAAGTTGTTCGCGCCGAGCGCGAGACGAGGCTGCGAGTCGACCGAGCTGGTCAACACTTTCCATAGATAGACGCCGTTTCCCGCGAGAACGAAGGGAAGGATGGCGAGGGTGCAGGCCGCGGTGAATCCCAGCGCGCCCACGCCAACCGCGCGAACGCTCCTACCGATCGACGCGGGGGATGCCGGATGGGTCCAGGCGAAGAGGGCGAACACTGGGATCAGGAGGACCGGTTGCAGCTTCGTCATGATCGCGAGGCCCAGAGCGAAGCCGGCCCACCAGAACCTATGCCTTGCCAGGAGGAGCAGCGCGCCCAGCGAGAAGAGGCACACGATCGAGTCGACCTGGCCCCAGGCAGCGGAGGTGAACAGGATCGCGGGATTGAGCCAGTACAGCAGGGACGCCGCTCGGGCGCGACCGATTCCGAAGTCCCGCCTCGACACGAAATAGAGAATGGAGGCGCAGGCCAGGTCCGCCACGATCGCCGGAGCCTTCAGAAGAGCCAGCGCTCCGGCCGACTGGGGTGTGAACTCCACGCGCAAGAGATCCGCCGCCCAGGCAACGGCGGGGAGCAATTCGAGGTAGAGCGGCATGTAATCGCAGGGGATGGTGCGGCCGAGCGGCCCTAAACCTCGCTCCTGAATGACGATCGCCCAGCGTCGAAAGAACTCCACGTCGAACTCGAAGCCGGGGTTCGAGAGCAGCGCGATCCTCGCAGCAGCTCCCAGGAGGAAAAGGAGGGCGAACAGCGCCGCGCCGGCTCGGTTCGACACGATCAGATACTCGGCCCGACTCGGATCATGACCCGGCGCCCCAATGTACGCTCGGAAACAACGGTCCGATAACCGGTCGGGGTGATTCGCATTGGGGGAGCTTAGTCCATCCTGGGAAAGGATGGGCCGTCCCGGCGGCCCGAAAATTGGTGCTTGCTACCCTCGAACAAACCTGCGTACAGTCCGTTCGTTGGTCTGCCGAAAGAGTCTGATCCGTGCGGTTCTGTATTCGTCCACGCTGCTTGGCCTCAATCGTCTGCCTTCAGGACCCACGAGGGGTCCCTTTCCAATCGGATCCGGAGAGTAGAACTAGGATCCGCTGATCGAAGATCAGAGTCCAAAGGAGAGATACGATGGGTGCCAAGTTGTATGTTGGCAATCTCAGTTTCGATGTCGAAAGCTCCGAGCTCGAGGAAATGTTCGGAGTCCACGGCAACGTCAAGAGCGCGCAGGTCATCATGGATCGCGACACAGGACGGAGCAAGGGCTTCGGATTCGTCGAGATGTCCGGTGACAACGAGGCTGCGGCAGCGATTTCCGCGCTGAACGGCAAGGAATATCGGGGTCGCGCCCTCACCGTCAACGAAGCCAGGCCGCGCGAGGATCGTGGCGGCGGCGGCGGCGGCGGACGGGGCGGCTACGGCGGCGGTTCTTCCCGCCGCTATTGATCGGCCGAGCCACGACCAGTGGGCCGGGGTTCATTTCTCGGCCTGCCGGAACGGCTCCTCCGCCAGCGCGCTGACGGATCGACCGAAAACAGAAGAGGAGGTCACGAAAGTGGCCTCCTCTTTCTTTCGATTCCCGCGCCTGGTGTCCCTGCGCTTTGCGTCCCGCAACGCCGCTGCCCTTACCGCTGGATCACCACCCTCTGCGAA
>CAMPIC010000223.1 GCA_946886185.1 uncultured bacterium | reverse complement strand
GGGCCGCTCGAAGACACCCTCGAGCAGCTTCGCTTCGTCTCGCTCGGCAACGCGACTTCGAGCGACGTCGCGGAGCTGCGGCTCTATCGAGACGGTGGGGATGGAGCGTTTCCTTCGAATGACGATCTCGACCTCGGACCGCTCGTCACGCTGCAAGGAGGATGGTCGAGTGACGTGCTGCAGGAGAGCATCGGTCTCGGTGGCGCGCGCTTCTTCGTGGGCATGACGGCCTCCGGAACTCCGTCCGATTCTTCGGTGATCCAGCTCGAGGTCCCGGTCAACGGAATCAATCTGCGATCGGACAATGACGGACCTCTCGATCAGGCCATCGCCGGCGCGGAAGGAGTGCGAATCGTCGCGCGCGGTTTGATCGCGCAAGCATCGGCAGCGCGCGATCGCCTCCTGGTCGGGTCCGAGCTCGACGCGAGCCTCGCGCTGGAGAATCCGAGCCTCGAATCGATCTCTCTGACCGATCTGGAAATCGCCGTGGCGGGCGAGGGATCGTTCACCCTCCTCGATGCGCCCGATCCCGAGGAAATGATCCTCGGCCCGATGGAAGCTCGTCAGCTCTCGTTCCGCTTCCTCGCCACCGCGGCGGGAACGGCGTCGCTCACCGGTTCGGCGCGCGGCCTCGGAGTGCCGAGCGGCAGCGAGTACCGCTCGTTCGAGTCATCGCCCGTTTCCGTCTCGATCCTGGAGCCGGCCGATCATCTGCTCGTTTCCAGCGCTCCGCCGCAGTCGGTGCGCAAGCAGCGCGGCGACCAAAACGTCGTCCTCTGGACGATCGCGCTGACGCATCCCGGAGTCGAGACTTCGAACATCCTGCTGAGCGGTTTGCAACTCCGGCTGGAGGACGAGCAAGGAGCCTCGATCTCGGCTCCGGCCGAGCTGGTGGAGCGGATGCGGCTCACCAGCAGTCAAGGTGTGCATGCCACGACCTCTCCGCAAGAGTCCGAGCTGATGGTGGAGCTCGCGCCGCCCATCGAGCTCGAGCCGGGGCAGTCGATCGATCTGCGTGTCGCGGTGGACATCGCCGCGGGTGCGCCGCTCGCCACCCTTCGAATGGTCGCCACGGCTGCGCAGAGCTTCACCGCGCGGGAAGACGTCGAAGCGCGTCCGGTCTCCGCCGACGCAGGCACGGGCGGGTTCCCCATGCGGTCCGATCTGCTCGTGATGTTCGAAGCGGCGACCGAGCTCGTGGTCAAAGGCGCGAGCCCCACGACCGTACGCGCCCTCCAGGGAAGCGAGCAGGTCCCGTTGGCGCAGCTCGAGCTGGTCAATCCGGGAAAGGGAGTCAGCGCTTCCAGCATCGAGCTGGAGCGCGTGGCGTTCACGCTCTCGCAGGATGGAGGGCTCTTCTTCGAACGAGTCCAGCTTCTGCACGCCGGCACGATCGTCGCCCAACACGTGCCGATCGAGCGAACCTCGGAGACCATCGTTCTTCGCCTCGACACTCCGATCACGGTGCCGGCGAACTCCGTCGTGCCGCTGCGGCTCCAGGCCGATCTGCGCGACGACGCGCCGTTCGCCTCCGTCCGTGCGCGCTTCTCCGATGCGCAACTGTTCCTCGCGCGCGATCGACAGACCCGTGAACGGGTGCCGGTCGTCCTGGATCAGAGCGGATTCTCCGGCAACCTGGTCCGCGTCGAACGGCCAGCGGAAAGGCTCACGCTCGAGTCGGCGGCGCTCCTTCCTGCGACCGTCCTCATCGGTGCGCGCGATGTCGAAGCGCTCCGGGCCACCTTCCATCATCCCGGCGACTCCCTCACTTCGAGGGCGCAGCTCCTCTTGCTCGAGCTGGAATGCCGCGATGCGCAGTTCACTCCGCTCGTTCCATCGGTCTATCTCGACGCAGTGCGCGCATTCGTGGGAGAACAGCTGGTGGGAGAAGTGCGTGAGCTTCCGGAGGAAACGGGACCGATCCGACTCGAGCTCGACGATTTCCTGCTCGAGCCTGGAAGCTCGACCGACGTGGATGTCCGGCTCGACTTCGCACCCGGCGCTCCTCTGGGGCAATTCCAGCTCGTGGGGGAGAGCGCGAGGGTGAGCGCGCGCGATGCCAACCATCTCCGGAACATCCCGGTCGATCCGCTCGTTCCCGGAGAACCGGCGCTTTTCTCCGGGCTGACCCGATTGCAGGAACCTCCCCGGCGCCTGCTCGTCGGTGTAACGAGCGCCTTTCCTCGCATGATTGTTGCGGGAGACGTTCCGGTCCTGGCGGGGACGCTCCGCTTGACCAATCCCGCGGAAGCGTCCGCGGGACCGATCCTGCTCACTGCGGTCGAGCTGCAGGTGGCGGATCGCGCCTTCGCTCCCGTCGCGGCATCGCGCGTCGCGAAGATCTATCTCGAACACGACGGAGAGGTCATCGAATCGGTCTTCTCGTCGCAGGAGTCGCCTGAGGCAGTCTTGAACCTGGTTCGACCGCGCGAGATCGCTGCGGGGGAGACGATCGAGCTTCCCTTCTCGGTCGTGCCGGGCGCGTTGACGGGGTTCTCGTCACTCCGCCTCGGCGTGTCGGAAGCGGACATCGCGGTGGTGCAGCCGCGAGGCGCGCTCTTCCAGATCGCGGTGGAAGCGGAGGAGGGACAGTTCCCTCTCTGGACCTCGGCTGCGCAACTGGGGCCGGAAGATCTGCGGAGCAGCTTCTCCAACTTCCCCAATCCGTTCTCCGGCGGTCGAGAGCAGACCACGTTCGTCTGGTATCAGCCGGTCCGCGGTCAGGTCACGCTCCGTCTCTGGACGCTGCTCGGAGATCGAGTCGCGACCTTGTTTCAAGGCGAACTGCGAGGCGGGCTCCATCAAGAGATACGGTGGGATGGTCGCAACGGGAGGGGTGATGTGGTCGCGAACGGAAGCTATCTCGCGGAATTGACAGTCGGATTCGAGGATGGAACGGAGCAGCGCATCCGCCGGAAAGTGGCGGTGGCGCGATGAACACACTCATCCGCTTCGATCTCGGTGTTGCGATCGCGCTCGCTTGCGCGGGTGAGATCGCATTCGGAACGGTCGCGCTCGCTTCGGACGATGGAGGGAGTCGAACTCTCCTCGGAGAAGCGACGGGGCCACGCGCAATCGGCTTGGGAGGTTCGTTCGCGGCGGTCTCGGACGACGCGAGCGCCGCCTTCTGGAACCCGGGAGGTCTGGGATGGATCGAACGCAAGCAACTCCAGATCGGCTATCGCGGCGTGGAAGTCGCGGACTTGCGGGAAACGAGCTTGGGAGCCGCCTTCCCGAGTTGGCAATGGGGATCCGCGGGGCTGTTCCTGCGGCAGATCCGTTCGAGCGATATCGAAGGCCGGGACGAGAACAACGTCGTCACCGATCGGAGCCTCGCGGACACGCAGTCGGAAGCGATCCTCGCCTACGGACGGAGCTTCGGAAGCGGGATCGGGATCGGTGGTTCGCTCAAGTGGCGGCAACAATCACTCGGCGAATCATCCGCGAGCGCGATCGGCGCCGACTTCGGCGTCCTCGCTCTCCTCGATGAAACGCCTTGGGTCATGCCGGACTGGATGAGCGGAGTCCAGCTCGGGATCTCGCTACGGAATCTGATCGAGCCGGAGCTGCGGTTGATCGACGAGCCGGTCTCCGATCCGATGCAGCTCCGCGCAGGGATCGCGAAACGGTTCGAGATCGCCGGGCATCCGCTCCTGGCCGCATGCGACATCGAGCACGAGCGAGGGCGTGACACCCGCGTGAGCTTCGGTTTGGAAGCCCAACTCCATGGAGCGATTTCCTTGCGCACCGGCGTCGCGTCGGGCGTGAACGCCGGCGCCACCGTTTCCACTCATGGGGTTTCGTTCGACTATGCGCATCTGGACGAGTCGTTGTTCGACTCGAGCTTGCTCGGGCTCGGGTGGAGCTTCGGCGCGACGGTCGAGGAGGCGCGCGCGTCCGCGATTCTCGCGAGGCAGGATGAAGTACGTCGCGAGCTCGCCGCCTCCTTGATGCGGAACGAAGAAGAGCGGTTCGGCGAACTCCTCGGACGAGCCGAGACGGCCGGTCTGGAGGAGCGGTTCGATCAAGCCATTGAGCTGCTCGGCGCGGCGGAAGTGGTCTCGCCCGGCAGACCGGAGACTCAGGCGCGATTGGCCGAGGTCTGGCGTTCCCGCGCCGCGTCTCTGGAAGCGTCGGGCGATCTGGCCAACGCATCGGCCGCGTACCAACGCGCGCTCTCTCATGCCCCGGACGATTCGCTCGCTGCTCGCGGCGCGCGCCGGACGCGGGAGGAAAGCCACTCGCGAGCGAATCGGGACGCGGCTCTGCGCGCGCTGTTCGGGGAGGCGCTCCGCCTCTACGGAAACGGCGAGCTGCTCCACTCCCGTGATCTCCTCCGGCAGATCCTCGAGCGGAATCCGGACGACGCCGACGCGCGGCAGCTGCTCGAATCGGCCGAGTCGAGCCTGGCGCGACAAGTCGACGCGCTCACGGAGCAGGCGAGTCGCTTCCTGCAAGCCGGACTGCTCGACGACGCCGCCTATGCGGTCGAGACCGGTCTCTCGCTCGATTCCGGCAACGCGGAGCTGATACGGCTCTCGAAACGCGTCGCGCAACGCAGGCGCGCGGCCTCCGCTCCGCAACCGGGGAACTCGCGTGAAACGCGTGCATCCGCTGGGTCGGCTGCATCCGTGGGACATTCTGCTGCTGCCGGCTCTGGGGGCGCTTTGGTGTCCGCCGCCGTGAGCGCGCAGGATCGTCGCGACGCCGAGGCGCTTTACGAGAGCGGACTCGCCCGGTTCGAAGCGGGAGATGCAGAGGGCGCGATGCGCGATTGGCAGCGCGCTCTCGAGTCGTTCCCCGGCCACCGGGAGAGTCGCGAGCGCCTTTGCGCCGAACACCTCACCCGGGGTCTGGCCGCGTTCTCCAGAGGAGCGCTGGAGGAGGCGATCCTCTCCTGGGAAACGGCGGTCCGCCTGGATCCGGAGGATAGCCGCGCCACTGGATATCTGCAGCGCGCGCGGGAGCAGCTCGCTCGCTCGGATGAAATTCGTGAAGAACAAGTGGCTCCGCAACCGGAACGCTCGAGGTAAAGATGGAAAAAGCAAGCTCCGCGCCTCGGCGATATCGCCCCCTCGTCAGCATCCGCTGGCTGGTCGTGACCGCCGTGATCGTCTCCACGGGACTCGCGATCGTCGCGATCGGATGGAGCGGGGAACGGCAAATCAGCCGCGCATTGACCGCGGAAGTCGAAGAGCGCATCGCCCTGGTCGCGTTCGACCTCGCATCCTCCGGGTCGCAGGCGTTGCTCGGCGAGTACCCCGAGCTCACGCTCTATCCGGTGATCCGCACCATCACCGATCGGGATCCGGAGCTTCAGACGGTGGTGGTGGTCGACCATCGCAATCGCATCCGCGGACATCCCGACGCGCGCCGTGTCGGCACTCCGCTAGAGCCCTCCCTTTCTCAGATCCTCACCGAAAGCGGCGGGAAGCGGACCGTCGTGCACGATCGAGACGGCTTCATCGTCGCCGTCGCGCCTGTCGGGAGCGGAGAAGAGACGCTCGGATGGGTGCTCGTCGGCCTGCGTTCCGATTACGTGGAGTCGCAAGTGCGTAGCGCCCGCATGCGGCAAGTGCTCCTCGTCGCTGTCGTGCTGGTGCTCTGCGTCACGGCGGTGGCCGGGCTCGCGTCCTTCCTACTGCGTCCGATCTCCCGGATTCGACAAGGATTGGAGCGGATCGCGGGGGGAGATCTGGTCACGCCGCTCGAGCTCCGGCATCCGACCGAGTTGGGAACG
>CAMPIC010000222.1 GCA_946886185.1 uncultured bacterium | reverse complement strand
GTATCGTGCCCCTTCTTGATACTGAGTCTCAGTAGCTGTAAGGAGCTCCATGCATCGCATCCGGATCACTCTCATAAGTCTATTAGTCGCTGCGGTTTGCGTTGCAAGCGATCCCGGCTTGGGGCGTGCCGGGGAGGGCTCCGGGTTCCATTTCGCGGCCTACGGAGAAGGGCACTACTCCCACTTCGACTACGGACCCGACCAGAAATCGGGGCCGGCCGGGTCGCCCGCCGACAGCCGCGCGATCGTGGACATTCCGCGGCTGGTGCTGGAGTTCGAGTACCGCTTCCGGCCGAATCTGGCCGCGGAAGCCGAGCTCGAGTGGGAGCATCTGGGAGCGGGCACCGCGGTCGAGCTCGAGTATGAGGAATTCGGAGAATACGATCGCGAGGTCGAGAGCGGAGGGGAAGCGGCTCTCGAGCAGCTGCACCTGACCTATCGCGCGGCGCCGTGGTTGTCCCTGCGAGGCGGGCGGATCCTGCTCCCGATCGGTCTCAGCAATCAAGACACGTCCCCCCTGTCCTACCTGACCGTGTCCCGTTCCGAGTCGGAATCTTCGATCCTGCCGGTCACCTGGTTCGAAATGGGGATCGAAGCGTTCGGGAGGTGGCGATTCGTCCGATATCGCGCCCAGGTGGTGAACGCGCTCGACTCCTCCGGATTCAGCTCGCAGAACTGGATCGTGGGGGGACATCAGCGCCGCTTCGAGCAGGTGCGCGCGACCGACCTGGCGTGGACCGGGCTGCTCGAGACTGGCCTGATGGACGACCTGCGGATCGGCATCGCGGGCTATCGCGGAGATGCCAACGGGAACCGTCCCAAGCCGGACATGGACGGCATCGACGGAACGGTGACGATCCTGGAAGCGCATGCGCGGCTCGAGCATGGACCGTGGATCGGACGCGTCATGGCGCTCCGGGGCACGATCGACAACGCGGATCAGATCAGCGCCAAGAACGCCCGCCTCTCCAATGCGCTGGAAGTTCCGCGCACGCCCGTGGCGCGCGAGGCAAGGCTGGCGTACCTCGAAGCCGGTTTCGACGTGCTCTCACTCTTTCCGACGCTGGCCGGCCATCGCTTGATCCCGTTCCTGCGCATCGAGGAGTACGACGCGATGGCGGACACCGATCCGTCCATTTTCCCCGATCCACGTTTCGAGCGCACCGTCACGACCGTAGGAATCGACTTCCGTCCGGCTCCGCAAGTGGCGCTCAAAGCGGACTACGCGATGCGCTCGCTGGGATCAGAGGACCTGCGCGACGAGAACACCGTGAGCGTGGGGTTCGCATTCAGCACTGACTAGACGCCTGTTACCTGTGATGGCCGATCTACCCGATCGGATCGCTCGACCGGATCGATTTCCAAAGTGAGGAGGATTGAATCTGATGAAATGGACCCGTTCCACCTGGCTCGCCATCCCCCTTGTGGCGCTCTCGCTCGCCGCTTGCTCCGATGATGACGGCGCGACCGGACCCGAGATCGAGAGCTACGATTTTGCCCCGTTCCTCACGAGCTTCTCGGACAACGTCGCGGTCCCGACCTATGCCGCTCTGCGCGATCGCGCCGAAGATCTGCACGCGGCGATCGCCGCTTCGAATGCCGACCCTTCGAACCAAGCGCTGCTCGAGGGCGCCGCGGACGCCTGGCGCGCCGCTCGCGAGCCTTGGGAAGCGAGCGAAGGATTCCTGTTCGGCCCCGCGGCTTTTCTCGGCCTCGATCCGTCCCTCGACAGCTGGCCGGTGGACCGCCAGCAGTTGGAGCAGGTTCTGGAGAGCGATTTCGAGTTGACCGCGAGCTTCATCGCCGAAGGGCTCGGGCCGGCGCTCCGTGGTTTCCACACCCTCGAGTATCTGCTCTTCCGCGGGGGAGAGGCGCGGGAGGTGAGCGAGATCACGGCGCGGGAGCGAGAGTACCTACTGGCCACGTCCGAAGTGCTGAATCAGGACTGTACGGCGCTCTGGGACGCGTGGGCCAGCGGGTACGACGGCGGCGCCGCCTATGCCGACGAGCTCGAAGGCGCGGGCAGCTCCGGAAGCCGATACGCAACGCAACGCGATGCCGTGATCGAAATCATCGAAGGAATGATCGGGATCTGCGACGAGGTGGCCAACGGCAAGATCGCCGATCCGTACGACGAGCGCGATCCCGGGCTCGAGGAATCGCAATTCAGCTACAACTCGCTCGACGATTTCCAGAACAACCTGCGGAGCGTGCAGCACGCCTATCTCGGCCGCGCGGGGGGGACGGGCGGTCCGGGACTGGACCAGTTCTTGGAGGCACGCTCACCCGCCCTCGACCAGCGGCTCCAGCAGGAAATCGGAGAGGCGATCAGCGCGATCGCGGCGATCCCGTTTCCGTTTCGAGATCATCTGGACGCGAGCGCCGAGATCGAGGCGGCGCAAGCCGCGATCATGCGCGTGGCGTCGACCCTGGACGGAGACGTTCGGGCGCTGGTGATGGAGTGATCGAGTGAGGCGCGGAGTCCCCGGATGCGCGGTCCTGCTGGCGCTGGGCGCGCTGGCCTGCAGCGAGGACGAACCGACGTCGCCGGATTTGGAGTACGCGGATCCGCGCTACTGGTCGGGAGGAGCGCTCACGGTATTCAGTCCGGCCGCGCAGGCGTACTCGACTCCGGCGCCCAACGTGTCGAATCTCGCGTTGCACCTCGAGGGGGATCGTCTCGTGGAAGTGGGGCGCATCGCCGGCCACGACGTGCCGTTCGGCGGACTCGGTCCCACCTTCAACAGCATCAGCTGCGCGCAGTGCCACTTCTCCGACGGGCGCTCCATGCCGGACTCGTGGCGGCTCGGCGGGTCGGGCGCGGGCTCGACCAACTTCCTGATTCGCATCTCGACACCGGAGGGATCGCCGGTTCCTGGATACGGCACCGTCATCCAGGATCAGGCGACCTTCGGGGCCGTTCCGGAAGCGAAAGTGAGCGTGACCATGCGTTCCGCGCGGAACGGCCAGTTCGCGGATGGCGAGCCGTTCGAGTTGGTCGTCCCGCGCGTCACGTTCGGCGATTGGTACTCGGGCACTGCGCCCAAACCGTTCGCGTTCTCGTTGCGGATTCCCGCGCGCCAGGTGGGCCTCGGGTTGCTCCGCGCGATCCCGGACGAGACGCTCGAAGCGTTGGCGGCGGAGCAGGTCCCACCCATCAGTGGGCGCCCGAACCGGGTCGCGCATCCGCGAGGGGGAACGAGGATCGGGCGGTTCGGCTACAAAGCGCAAAACGCGGACCTGGACATCGAACGGACCTTCCTTTCCGACATCGGAATCACCGGCGAGCTCTTCCCGGAAGAGCCGTTCGCGGAGCAGAACCCGGCCGTTCCCGATTCGGTGCTGCATCATCCGCCGGACATGAGGCAGGAGGAGTTCGACGCGGTCGACTTCTACTTCCATACGCTGGGCGTGCCCGCGCGGCGCGACGTGCGCAACCCTGAGGTGCTGCGCGGCGAGGCGCTGTTCGGAGAGATCGGATGCGCGAGCTGTCACACGCCGGTTCTCCGTACGACGAGCGCGATGGTTCGCACGCTCCTCGGGACCGAAGTGCCCGAGTTGAGCAACCAGGAGATCCATCCCTACACCGACCTCCTGCTGCACGACCTCGGCGCCGAGTTGGCGGATCCGTATCGCCAGGGCATCGCCGAGGGCGCGGAGTGGAGAACGACTCCGCTTTGGGGGATCGGCCTGCAGAGCGTGATAAACGGGCACTCCTACTTCCTCCACGACGGGCGGGCTCGCTCTCTCCAGGAAGCGATCCTCTGGCATGGCGGGGAGAGCGAGGTGGTGACCCAGCGTTTCATCGACCTGCCGGGCGGCGATCGGCGCGCGCTCCTGCGGTTCCTGGAATCGCTGTAACCGCGCCCGTCTCCAGCGAAGTTCTGCCCGCCTCGGAGAGGACGAGCGGCGCCGCCAGGCCCAAGGGCACTCCCCTTTTCGTCCGCGAACACATAGACTTGCATCCGCGCGGGAACTACTCCTTCATGCGGGATGAGGGTCGTTTCTGAATCCGGATGGTATCGGCCACTCCGGCACCAGGAGCGCGGGGCGGTTTCTGGCGATCACGGGGGGGAGCTATTTCGTGACCGGGGGATCAACGAACCAGCGGATGCGCCCGCGCGCGGTTCGACGTGGATTGGCGCGGTTCGCCTGGGTCGGGCTCGCCATCGCGTTGCTCGCTCTGCTCGGACCAGTCGTCATCGCGCAACGCGCTGCTCCGGAAATTCCGCGACCCGATTTCTCATCCCTGGACACGGCGGAAGTGGTCCGGATCGTCGATGGAGACACGGTCGTCCTCCGATTGCGCGGCGATGAGACGACGGTCCGATTGATCGGGGTGGATACTCCCGAGACGGTGCACCCTCGCCGGCCGGTCGAAGCGTACGGCAAGGAGGCGAGCCGCTTTCTGACCAATCTGCTCGCGGGCGAGTCGGTGTATCTGCAGTCCGAGCCGGGCAACACGGTGGACCGGTATGGCCGCACCCTCGGCTATCTCTATCGCGTCCCGGACGGGCTCTTCGTCAATCTGGAGATCGTGCGACAGGGATACGGGCACGCCTACACGAAGTATCCGTTCACGCACATGGACCTGTTCCGATTCTACGAAAGCAAGGCGCGCGATGCGGGCCGTGGGCTCTGGGGAGACCCCGCCGAGTCCATGTGATTCTGAGAGGAGGACGCGCGCATGAGCATAGAAAACTCCCCGAAGGGCCTGCAGCTCCACTGGCAGATGGTGATCGGCTTCGTGGCCGGACTCACGCTGGGACTTCTCGTCTATACCAGTGCGGGCAGCGAGACCGCATGGGTCCAGTGGGTCACCCAGTACATCACGCAACCGGCTGGGCAGCTGTTCCTGCGGCTGATCTTCATGCTGGTGCTCCCTCTGCTCTTCTCCGCGCTCGTGGTGGGGATCGCGGAGATGGGCGAGATCCGCGCGCTCGGCAATGTCGGCTGGCGCACGCTCGCCTATACGGTCGTGATCTCCTCCATCGCCGTTTTCGTCGGTCTCGTGCTGGTGAACTGGATCGAGCCCGGAGCGGGCGTGGATCCCGCGGTGGCGCAGGAGATGCTGGCCGCGAGCTCCGACCGCGCCAGCGCGATCGTGAAGTCGAGCGCGGACCAGCCTCGTGGACTCGACATGGTGCTGGCGATCGTTCCCGACAACGTGATCCGTGCCGCGGCGGACAACGCGATCCTGGCGGTGATGTTCTTCGCGCTGATGATCGGAATCGGGCTCGTGACGACGAGGAGCCGCGCCACCCAGACCTTGCAGGAGGGGATCGAGGGGCTTTTCGAAGTTTCGATGAAGTTGATCGGTCTGGTGATCCGCCTCGCGCCGTACGCCGTCTTCTGCTTCATGTTCAATCTCGCGGCGCTCTTCGGCTGGGATCTGCTGCTCCGGCTGGGCAGCTTCGTCGCGGTCGTCTTGCTCGCGCTCGCGTTCCACATGTTCGTGGTCTACTCGCTCGTGCTCAAACTGCTCGGCCGTTACTCGCCGATCCGCTTCTTCCGGGATTCGCAGGAGGCGATGCTGATGGCGTTCTCCACCGCCTCGAGCAACGCGACCTTGCCTACGTCGCTGCGCGTGGCCGAGGACCGGCTCGGGCTGCCGCGCCGGATCTCGCGCTTCGTGCTCACGGTCGGGGCTACCGCGAATCAGAACGGCACTGCGTTGTTCGCGGGAGTGACGGTGCTGTTCCTCGCTCAATGCTTCGGAGTCGGGCTCGGCGTGGTGGAGCAAATG
>CAMPIC010000221.1 GCA_946886185.1 uncultured bacterium | reverse complement strand
TTCGGTGAAGACGACTTCAATGCCGGCAAACTGGCGGCGATCGAGCCGCTCGACCACCTCGACGACGAGGGCGTGGTCTCAGCGGCTGCACCTCTCTTCCAGGGGCTCTGGTTCAAAGACTCCGACAAGGAAGTGCTGCGCTACTTGAAGGAGAAGGGCGTCCTTTTCCGTCACGAGACGATCACGCACAGCTATCCGTTCTGCTATCGCTCCGACACGCCGCTCATGTATCGCGCGATCCCGACCTGGTTCGTGCGCGTGACGGCGATCAAGGATCAGCTGATCGCGAACAACCAGCAGATCCACTGGGTGCCCGGCCATCTCAAGAATGGACGCTTCGGAAAGTGGCTGGAGAACGCGCGCGACTGGCCGATCTCGCGGAACCGTTATTGGGGCAACCCGATCCCGATCTGGCGCGACTCCGAGACGGGCGAAATGATCTGCGTGGGCAGCCGTGCGGAGCTGGAGCAGCTCACCGGCGCGACCGTGCCCGATCTCCACAAGCACTTCATCGACGATCTGGTCATCCAGTCGCCCAAGACCGGTCGCACGCTGCGGCGGATTCCCGAAGTGCTCGACTGCTGGTTCGAGTCGGGGTCGATGCCGTATGCGCAGCAGCATTATCCGTTCGAGATGACCGACGAGGAGCTGGACCGGATCTTCCCCGCCGACTTCATCGCCGAAGGACTCGACCAGACGCGCGGATGGTTCTACACCCTCCTCGTGCTCTCGACCGCTCTCGGCAAGGGACCGGCGTTCAAGAACGTGGTCGTGAACGGGATCGTGCTCGCGGACGACGGTCGCAAGATGTCGAAGCGGCTCAAGAACTATCCGAGCCCGGAGGAAGTATTCGAATCGCACGGCGCCGACACGCTCCGAATCTATCTGCTCCAGAGCGGCGCGGTGCGCGGAGAGGAGCTCAAGTTCAGCAGCGACGGAATGAAGGAGATGACTCGCAAGGTGCTTCTTCCCTTCTGGAACGCGTACTGCTTCCTCGCGACTTACGCCTCTGTCGACGGCTGGGATCCGAGTACTGACTACACGGAAGAGCGCGCGCACGTGCTCGATCGCTGGATCTCGATCAAGCTCGAGTCGCTCAAAGCGAACATCCAGCGCGAAATGGAAGCGTACGAGCTGTCGAGGACCGTTCCTCCGCTCCTTTCGTTCCTGGATGATCTGACCAACTGGTACATCCGCCGCTCTCGCCGGCGCTTCTGGAAGTCGGAGAACGATCAGGACAAGGTGCAGGCGTATTCCACGCTCTATGTGGTGCTGGCGGACTTCTCCAAACTGGCGGCGCCGTTCATCCCGTTCCTGACCGAGACGATCTACGGAAAGCTGCGACTCGGCCATCCGGTCGCGGCGCGCGATTCGGTGCACCTCGATGTGTATCCGGAGGCGCGCCCTCTGCGGGATGAAGAGCTGGCGCTGCAGGAAGAGATGGATCTGACGCGGCGGGTCGTGGAGCTGGGACGAGAGCTGCGCGAGAAGCTCAAGGTCAAGAACCGGCAGCCGCTCGCGACTCTGTTCGTGGGCACGGTGAATGCGGCTGACGAGCGCCGGCTGCAGAGCTTCCTCGACATCGTGCGCGAGGAGCTGAACGTCAAGCAGGTCCGGTTCCTCCCCTTCAGCGAGATGGCGGAATGGGTGGTAAAGCCCAACTTCAAGCTGCTCGGGAAGACGCTCGGCGCGCGGATGAAGGAGTTCCAGCAAGCGGCGGCATCGCTTCCGGAAGAGGCGGTCTTCGCACTCACCGCGGGACGCACGATCGAAGTGCTGGGCGAGTCGTACGGCGCGGAGGCCTTTACGATCGAGCTCAAGGCTCGCGAGAGCTTCCCACATGCGTGCCATAGCTCCGGACCGCTCGTGGTCGCGCTCGACACCAACCTGACCGAGGAACTGCTGAGCGAAGGGCTCTCGCGCGAGCTGATCAACCGAGTGCAACGGCTGCGCAAAGATAGCGGACTCGAGGTGGAGGATCGGATCCAGCTGCACGTCGACGCGCCTTCCGAGCTCTCGCAGGCGTTTTCCTCGTGGATCTCGCTGATCGAGCAGGAGACGTTGTCCAAGCTCGCGCTCCAGGCGCCGCCGCCCGACATGCGCAGCTCTCGCGAGGAGATCGAGGGACAGACTTTGACCGTGGCTTTGGCCCGAGTGAGCGGAAGGTGATCGCCTTCGCGAGGATGGTTTGATGACCGCTGATCCAGCTTCTCTCGGCACGAACAAGCCGGTCTGGATCCTGCGAGACGAGCGATTCCTCGAGCACGACATGGGGCCGGGTCATCCGGAGAATCCTGGACGACTGCGCGCGATCTACGCCGATCTCGACGCGCGGCCTCTTCCCGGTTGCGTGGTTCGGGAGCCTCGGGAAGCTACATCTGCCCAGATCGAACGAGTCCACGCGCGCGACTATGTGCGCACGGTGTCGGATACCGCGGGAAAGCCGCGCGTCGTGCTAGATCCGGATACGTCGACGAGTGCTCGGTCCTATGAAGTCGCCGTGGCCGCCGCGGGTGCGGCGCTGGGCGCGGCCGAAGCCGTCGTGGGTCGAGATGCGCGCGGGGCATTCGCCTTGGTTCGTCCGCCCGGCCACCATGCGGAAGCCAACGCGGCGATGGGCTTTTGTCTCTTCAACAACATCGCGATCGCGGCCGAGCACGCGGTGCGGAACCTCGGTTGCTCGCGTGTCCTGGTGCTCGATCCCGACGTGCATCACGGCAACGGCACGCAGCACGCGTTCTACGGACGTAGCGACGTCCTCTTCGTGTCGAGCCATGCGTATCCCTTCTATCCGGGGACCGGTTGGTTCACCGAAGTCGGCACCGGAGCCGGTGCGGGACACACCATCAACCTGCCCATGCCTCCGGGCCTGGGCGACGCCGACTATCTGTATGCCTACGAGCAGATCGTCGCGCCGATCGTGGACGAGTACTCCCCCGACCTGGTTCTGGTCTCCGCCGGCTTCGACACGTGGCAGTTCGATCCCATCGGGCCGATGCGCCTGACCGAGGCTGGATTCCGCAAGCTCTTCGGACTGTTCGTCTCCTGGTCGGAGCGGCATTGCCCCGGACGAATCGTGATGACACTGGAAGGAGGGTACGACCCGGCGGGCTTGATCGCCGGCGTGCGTGCTTCGATCGAGTCGATGGTGCGCGCAGGCTCGTCATTCGACGGGCAGATGACGGCGGGCGCCGCGTCCGATGCGGTCAGGCACTCCTCGGATGACTTGCTCGGACAATCCTCGGATGATTCGGATCGCCACGAATTCGGCTCTCCATCACGCAGCGCTCACGCCGTCGTCGCGAACGCCCGCGCCGCCCTCTCCCCGTTCTGGTCTAGCCTGCGCGTCTGATCCGCGGACCATCTCCGCCAAAGCCGCTTCAAAATTCCGCTCCCGTGAGCGAGTTCAACTATCGACCTTCTCTTACGGCATTGCACATTTGATCGTCGAGTCTGCTGCGCCAGTGACGAGCTCGCGCGTCCGCAATCCGATACGGGAGAGGACAGTCCGGCGACAAATCGATCGCAGAGTCACTTTGTTCTTCCCTCGTCCGTCGAGGCCGGCGTTACAATCTTGGTGTCGCATGGGGTCGTTGGGTTGCTTTTGCGACGCGTGATGCTGACTAGTTTGGGACTCATCTGCTTGTCGGTCGCGTCTTCAGGCTCGAGCCCGGCCGAATCGCGGTCGCTGAAGGATCGCGAGGACGAAATTCGGGATCTCAAACCCGGCTCGTTCCTCACTCCGCTGCCGTGGCACTTCTACTGCGAAGGATATGCGCAGCCCATTCGATCGCTGCTCGATCACAAGCTGTCCCGCCTCCGCTCGAAGGACACATCGCCCTGTCTCGCACTGCGATTGCACCTGCGGCTGGAGCTGGCAAAGGTCCGCCTCTCGCAAGCGGCGAACTGGGAAGGAGCGGCGAAGGAGCTCGCGAACGTTCGCGCCGACATTGCGGCGGCGCTCGAGGGCGGCATCACATGGTCAGTCGAGGAACGGAGGCAGCTCGCGGACGCGCACGACGAGGCGCTCTATCTTTCGAGCGTGTTCCAGCTCAAGCAGAGGTTGAAACTCCGTATCCTGGACCGTCCTGCGGCGGCATCGATCGCTGGGGAGATCGACGCCTACATCCGTAGCACGACCTCGCCGTTCGTCGTCGCGAGTGAACCCGGGCTGAGCTTCCTCGCATTCCTCAACGAGCGGCAGAGCTGGGGAGCGTCGCTCCTCATGGCGTGGGCACTCGCGGACTATGAATCGCGCGCCGAAGAAATGGATGCCTCACCGGCCTCCATCCAAGCGATGGAGATCTTGTCTCGGCACAGTCCGTTCAACCCCTGGACATGGCTCTATCTCGGCATGCTGCAGTTCGACTCCGGCTCCGATCGACATCTGGCCGGCGGCTCCTTCGATCAGGGGGTCGATCTGCTTGAAACCTGGTTCACGAATATGCCCGAGCTTCAGTCCCTCGCTGGGCTCACCCGTGCGGATCTCGTTGTTCTCCGGGATCCGCGTTGGCTGTGCGAGCCGTACGGCGATGACCTACTCGACTTGATGACGTCTCAATACCTGACCGACGTGGGCGGGATCGCGGGATATCGAGCGCGGCTCATGCGGACCGAGATCAAGTTCGGCATTCCGGACGTTGCTGACCGGCGCGGGTGGACGGGCCCACTTGCGCGCGAGCTAGTGTGGGCGAGCGCGATGCCCGATCAGGTCACCTACGATGTCGGAGGTACGAGCGATCTGGACACGATGAGGTATCCGGCATTGTCATACATCCCGATGGCACCGTTGTCGTCGCCGACCGTTACCATCGCCTTCACCGGGCGTGGCAAGGAACAGCAGGTGAAGACCTTCGCGGTGTATGGTCGCGGCTCCGCCGAACGGTTGCCCAGCAGGGTGCGAATGGATGGCGAGTTCGAGCAAATCGAGGCGCCGTTGAGAAGCTCTCTGCTTCAGTTCGAGACGATCCGAGACGAGATCGCCGCCTCCGAACGACGGGCCGAACGAGAACCACAGTGGTGGGAGAACGCCATTCCCCACTTCGTCGAGCGGACGAGCTATCAAGTCGGCGAGATCGGCAACGATCCGGTTTCGACCATCACCTGCGCTCTCGTGCTTCCGTCGCAGGACCAGGTTCCGCCAGAGCTTTCCGTCGCTCTGACGATCCTGGATGCTCGAGGAGACGAAGTGGCCGCGGGCACGTGGAACTTCGCGAGTCGCACCCTCGACACCCATGAGCTCCGCGGATTCGACGATGTCTTCGTGAGCTCGCGCCAGCTTCCCCCCGGTCAGGTTGCATTGACGTTCGACATCATGGGCCGGCTCCCGTCCGGAGAGTATTCCGGCCAGTTGCGCTTCGACGACGGAGATGTCACGGTAGGCGCGTCCATGGGAGCGATCGAAGTCGATCCGCCTCGATCCGTTTTGCAACTCGGCGACATCCAGATCATGCTACGGGACGCGAGCGGAATCGACGTCATCAATCCGGTCGGCGTGGTGTGGAAACAGGATGGCGTCTCCGAGCTGACACTTCAGGCATCCCTGTATAACCTGGCGATGGACGAGGAGCAGACCTCACGGTACCAGCTGCGATATGCGCTCTTTCCCACCGCGGGGTTCTACGAGTCCGTCCGGCCTCTGCTGCAACCCGAAGTCGCGTCCGGTCGAGGCGCAGAGCTCCCGATCGAGGCTCTGTCGTTCGCTGCGGGAGGTCGCTGGCTGAACACGCCGCCGGCGCTCGTCGAGATC